>DATFQE010000093.1:0-8628 GCA_035264445.1 Gaiellaceae bacterium
AGCCTGAGCAGCTCGTCGAAGAGCCGGTCGTATTCCGCATCGGGGAGCTCCGGGTCGTCGAGGACGTGATACTGGTAGTTCGCCCACTCGAGCTGCTCGCGGAGCTCGCCGGCCCGCTGCTCAGCCGAGGACTCCACGCAGCTCCTCCGGCGTCTCGGCGATGTGATCCGGCTCTTCCTGCTCCAGGCGGCCACGGTCGTGGATGCGGCCCCACGTTGCGGCGATCGCCGTCAGCCCGCCGGCCTTGGCCGCCTGGATGTCGAACGGCGAGTCGCCGACGTATGCGGCCGTGCTCGCTCGCGCGTCGAGCTGAGCGAGGGCCCTGAGGAGCGGCTCGGGGTGCGGCTTGTGCCGTTCGGTCTCGTCGCCGGCGACCACGACGTCGAAGACGCGCTCGAGCGGGAGGACGTCGAAGGCGAGCTGCACGGTCTTGCGCCGCTTCGCGGTCACGATCCCGAGCTTGCGGCCTCCGGCCTTCAGGTGTGTCAGGAGCTCGAGCATCCCGTCGCAGGCCGCGAGCTCCGCATGCAGCGGGGCGTTGTGCTCGGTGTAGACGCGGACGAGCTCGTCCACGCGGTCGGGTGCGAAGTCGCGCATTTGCGAGGCGAGGCCCGAGCCTCCGACGGTCGCGAGCAGGCGCTCGTCGGGAATCGTCTCGCCGAGGACCGTCTGCGTCGCATGGCGCAGCGAGGCGAGGATGATCGCGCCCGAGTCGACGACGGTGCCGTCGAGGTCGAAGAGCACGGGGTCGCAGCGCATGAGGGCGATGCTAGCGGCGAGGCGTCTCTTCCCCGGTGCCAGGCATGCGCATGAAAGCGCCACGAACGATCCCCAAGCAAACCGGGTCGCGGCGCCGGCTCACGGTGCACGGACATGTCGCCCGCGCGAGCGCGGACGTGCCCCGAGCGGACCCTTGCTGGTGCCAGGCACCGTCAAGAAAGGCGCGCGACGTTGTCACGAATACGTGACGCGCTCAAGGTAGAGCCCCCACGGCGGCGCGGTTCGTCCCGCCTGGCTTCGGTCGGCGCCCTCCAGTAGCGCGTGAAGGCGCTCGGGGTCGAGATCCACCATCGTGCCGACCAGCGTTCGCACCATGTGGCGGAGGAAGCTGTGGGCCTCGACCTCGAAGTCGAGATGGTCGTCGCGCTCGACCCAGCGGGCGGCCAGCACCTCTCGCCGAAAGACCTCGTGCTGCGTCTCCGTCGGTGTAAAGGCGCGGAAGTCGTGCTCGCCCAGCAGAACGCCGGCGGCGCGCTCGAGCTCCGCGACGTCGAGCGGCCGGGGCACCCACCAGCTGCGACGCGCCTCGAACGGCGAGGGCGTGCGACGCCGGAAGATCCGGTACCGATAGGCGCGCGACCGCGCCGAGTGCCGCGCGTGGAAGTCCGGAGCCGCTTCGGCGGCCGCCACCACCGAGACGTCGTCCGGCAGGACGGCGTTCAGGGCCTCCGCGGCGCGGTTGGGCGGCGGCCCGCCCTCGACGTCGACGCTCGCCACCTGGCCGACCGCGTGGACCCCGGTGTCGGTCCGCCCCGCCACCGCGAGCGAGTCGAACGAGCCGTAGAGCTCCGCGAGCGCCCGCCGAACCTCGCCCTCTACGGTGCGCAGCGCCGGCTGCGCCGCCCACCCGTGGAAGCCGGTCCCGTCGTATTCGAGCGTAAGACGAAGCCGCACGGCACTATCATCACGCGGCGTGAACGGCGACGAATGGCGGGTCGAGACTGACCTCGACGACGAGGGACACGGCTACACGCTCGGCGAGCGGCTGCGCGCGCACGACCTCGACGACGAGGCGAGGAAGCGCCTGGGCCGTCGCGTGATGGTGACCCGCGACGGGCCGAAGCTCTTCCTCTACGCCTCCGACGAGGAGGCCGCGCGAGAGGCGGAGCGCGTCGTCCGCGAGCTTCTCGACGCCGAGCGGCTGACGGCGTCGGTCCGCATCACCCGCTGGGACCCCGTCGCGGAGGAGTGGGTTGCCCCGGACGCACCGAGCCCGGCCGGCGAGCATCCGTACGAGTGGGAGGTCCATGTCGATCTCCCGGGGCGGAACGAGGCACGCGAGCTCGAGGGCCGCCTGAACGCAGAAGACCTCCCAGTCCACCGCCTCTGGCGCTGGGTCACCGTCGACGCGCACACCGCGGAGGAGGCGAACGAGATCGCCGACCGGCTCCGGGACGAGCTCCCGGACGGGACCGAGATCAGGATCGAGCCGAACCCGGAGGGAATTCCGGGCCCGACGTTCGTCTGGCTCGAGACCCGGGTCTAGGACTCGTCTGCGGCGGCCGCGGCCGGAGCACCGGCCGGCACCACGGCGCGAGGCGGCACGTAGTCGACGAGCTCGAGGTAGACCATCTCGGCGGCGTCGCCGAAGCGCGGCCCGATCTTGACGATCCGCGAGTAGCCACCCGGCCGGTCGGCAAACCGCGGCGCCACCTCCGCGAAGAGGCGGTGGACGATCTCCTGCGAGCGCAGGTACGCCAACGCCTGACGTCGTGCCGCGAGGTCGCCGCGACGCCCGAGGGTGATCATCTTCTCGGCGATCGGCTTGACTGCCTTGGCCTTGGCCTCGGTGGTCTTGATCCGTCCATGCTCGATCAGCGAGCCGGCGAGGTTGGAGTACAGCGCCTTGCGGTGCGCCGAGTCGCGGCCGAGCTTCTTGCCCTTGCGCTGATGACGCACCGCGCGCTCCGCCTAGCCCTCGTCGCCGCCCCGGAGGATCAACCCGTGGGTGCCAAGCGTCTCCTTGACCTCTTCGATCGACTTCTTGCCGAAGTTCGGGATCGCGGCCAGCTCGTTCTCGCTCTTCATCACGAGGTCGCCGATCGTCTCGATGCCGACGCGCTTGAGGCAGTTGTACGAGCGGACGCCGAGCTCGAGCTCCTCGATCGGGAAGTTCTCCATCCCGTGCGCCAGCGAGACCTCCGGAGCGGCCTCGGCCGCAGCAGCCTCGCCGAAGCCCTCGATCTTCTCGATGTCCGTGAAGATCGCGAGCTGGCGGATGAGGATCTCGGCGGCCTGCGCAATCGCCTCGCGCGGGTCGATCGAACCGTCGGTGGTGATGTCCATGTTGAGCTTGTCGTAGTCGGTCCGCTGACCGACGCGGGCGGCCTCGACGTCGTAGGCGACGCGCCGGACCGGCGAGAAGATCGAGTCGATCGGGATCACGCCGATCGTGTGCTGCGGCCCGAGGTTCATCTCCGCCGGCACGTAGCCGCGACCGCGGCCGATCGTCAGCGTCATCTCGAGCCGGCCCTTGTCGGACAGGTTTGCGATCACGAGGTCGGGGTTGAGGATCTCGAGGTCGGCAGGCGCCTCGATGTCGCCGGCGGTGACCGTGCCTGAGCCCTTCTTCGTCAGCCGCACCTCGATCTCGGGGGACTCGCCGTGGAGCCGGCACGTCAGGTTCTTGAGCTGGAGGATGATGTCGGTCACGTCCTCCTTCACGCCCGGCAGGGTCGTGAACTCGTGCGCGACGCCCTCGAACTTCACCGAGGTGACGGCGGCGCCCTCGAGCGACGAGAGCAGCACGCGGCGCAGCGAGTTGCCGAACGTGTAGCCGAAGCCGCGGTCGAGCGGCTCGATCACGAACACGCCGCGCTGCTCGTCGACCTCCTCGTGGACGATGCGCGGCACCTGGAACTCCATCAAGCTGGTGCGAACGGCCAAATCTGTTCCCTTCTTTCCTCTTCGATCACGGCGCCTGGGGCGGCGCCTGCGGGGTTACTTCGAGTAGAGCTCGACGATGAGCTGTTCTTGGACGGGCGTGTCGATCTCCGACCGCTCCGGCAGCTTCAGGATCTTGCCGGTCAGGCCTTCGTGGTCCGCCTGCAGCCACGGCGCCACGGAGGCGGTGAGGTCGGTCGCGTCGCGAATCACCTGCTCGGCGGACGATCCGGGCGCCATCGTGACGATGTCGTCGGGCTTGACCTGATAGCTCGGGATGTTGACGCGGCGGCCGTTCACGTGGAAGTGGCCGTGGCGCACGAGCTGGCGCGCCTGGGCGCGCGAGGCGGCGAAGCCGAGCCGGTAGACGACGTTGTCGAGCCGCGTCTCGAGCATGCGGAGCAGCGTCTCGCCCGTGATGCCCGAGCCCTTCGCGGCCTTGGTGTAGTAGGTGCGGAACTGGTTCTCGAGCAGACCGTAGTAGCGGCGCGCCTTCTGCTTCTCACGCAGCTGGATCAGGTACTCGGACTGCTTGATGCGCCCGCGACCGTGCTCGCCCGGCGGGTACGAGCGGCGCTCGATCGCGCACTTCTCGGTCAGGCAGCGCTCGCCCTTGAGGAAGAGCTTCATGCCTTCACGGCGGCAGTTACGGCACTTGGGGCCAAGGGCGCGGGCCATTAGACGCGCCTCCGCTTCTTCGGCCGGACACCGTTGTGCGCCTGCGGCGAGACGTCCTTGACGCCGAGGATCTCGAGCCCGGCGGCCTGGAGCGACCGGATCGCGGTCTCGCGGCCCGAGCCCGGGCCCTTGACGAAGACCTCGACCTTCTGCAGGCCGTGCTCCATGCCCTTCCGCGCGCACGCGTCTGCGGTCACCTGCGCGGCGAACGGCGTCGACTTGCGGGAGCCCTTGAAGCCGGCCGAGCCGGCCGACTCCCACACGATCACGTTCCCCTCCTTGTCGGTGAGGGTGACGATCGTGTTGTTGAACGACGTCTTGATGTGCGCCTGCCCGATCGCGATGTTCTTGCGCGCACGGCGACGCGTGCGGCCGCGCTGGGCCTGCCTGCGAGGAGGTGCCACTACTTCGCCTTCTTTCCTCTACCGACGGTCTTCTTGGGCCCCTTGCGCGTCCGTGCGTTCGTCTTCGTTCGCTGCCCGTTGACCGGGAGCCCGCGGCGGTGGCGGATTCCGCGGTAGGCGCTGATCTCTCCGAGGCGCTTGATCGCCTGCGAGCGGTCGCGGCGCAGGTCGCCCTCGACCTCGAGGTTCTGGTCGATGTACTCGCGGAGCTTCGTCACTTCCTCGTCGGTGAGGTCCTTGACCTTGGTGTCGAGCGAAAGCCCGAGCTCGGCGAGGACCTTCTGCGACGTCGAGCGGCCGATGCCGTAGATGTACGTCAGCCCGACCTCGAGCCGCTTCTGGTTGGGGAGGTTGACGCCTGCAATTCGCGCCATCCGCTAACCCTGCCTCTGCTTGTGGCGCGGATTGGTGCAGATGACCATCGTGCGACCGTGCCGCTTGATGACGCGGCACCGCTCACACATCGGCTTCACGGACGGACGAACCTTCACCTGACTCCCTCGTAAAAACCGCGCTCACGTGGGCGCGGTGACCGGACACGAAAACACGCGCACTCGTGGCACGCGAGCGAGCATGGTAGCAAAACGCGTTTCGTCAAACCGCCTGCCGGACGGGCTCTTCGTCGAGCCCGGTGAGGATCCACGGGCCGGCCTCGGTAACCGCGACGGTGTGCTCGAAATGGCACGACAGGGAGCCGTCCGCGGTCGAGATCGACCAGTGGTCGTCGTGAACGTAGACCTCGGGGCCGCCTGCGTTGATCATCGGCTCGATCGCAAGCGTCATCCCCGGCTGGAGCAGCGGGCCCTTCCCCGGCTCACCGTAGTTCGGGATCTGCGGATCCTCGTGCATGGAGCGGCCGACGCCGTGCCCGACGAGGCTTCGGATGACCGAATAGCCCGCCGCCTCGGTCACCGACTGGACGGCGTGGGAGATATCCGAGAGCCGGTTGCCGGCGCGTGCCTGCGCGACCGCCGCAGCGAGCGCCTGCTGCCCCACTTCGAGCAGCCTGGTTGCGTCCTCGGACACCTCCCCGACCGGGTGCGTGTAGGCGGCGTCGGCGACGAAGCCGTCGAGCGTCACGCCGACGTCCACGGAGAGGATGTCGCCCTCGTCGAGGCGATACGGGCCCGGGATGCCGTGCACCACCATCGCGTTCGGCGACAGGCAGAGCGAGGCGGGGAAGCCGCGGTAGCCGAGAAACGTCGGCACGCCTCCCCGCGAGCGGATGAACTCCTCCGCCAGCTTGTCGAGCTCGGCGGTGGTCGCGCCCGGGCGCACGTGCCGCCCCACGAGCGCGTGCGTCTCGGCCACGACGCGGCCCGCGCGGGCCATGCGCTCGAGCTCCTGAGCCGACTTGCGAATGATCATGAGCGGGCCGCCACGGTCTGCAGCGCCTCCTGGATCTCGCGGAAGACCGCGTCGATGGTCTTCTCGCCGTGGACTCCAACGAGGTTACCGCGCAGCCGGTAGTAGCCGACGAGCGGCTCTGTCTTGTCGTGATATTCCGCCAACCGACGCGCGATCGCCTCCGGAGTGTCGTCTCTGCGCCCCTCATCGACGGCTCGCTTCGCGAGCCGCTCCATGCTGACCTCGTCGGGCACCTGGAGCTCGAACACGATGTCGAGGTCCCGGCCGATCTCCGCGAGCATCGCGTCCAGCGCCGCCGCCTGGGGGATGGTGCGTGGGAACCCGTCGAGGATGAAGCCCTCCCGAGTGTCGTCCTCGTCCAGGCGCTCGCGGATTAGCCCGATCATCAGGTCGTCGGGCACGAGCTCCCCGCTTTCCACGATCGGCTTGACGGCGAGCCCGAGCGGCGTTTCGACCGCGATCGCGTGACGGAGCATCTCGCCCGTGGAGATGTGCGCGAGGCCGAACTCGTCCGCGATTCGCTTGGCCTGCGTGCCCTTACCCGACCCTTGCGGGCCTAGCAGCAAAATGTTCACGCGCGCGGGAGAACCGCTACTTCAGGAAGCCCTCGTAGGAGCGCATCATCATCTGCGACTCCATCTGTCTCATCGTGTCCAGCGCGACACCGACCGCGATCAGGACCGAGGTGCCTCCCACGGCCCCAGCGGTCGCCTGGGAGAACCCGAAGTACGCGATCGCGATGCTCGGCAATGCGGCGACGGCCGCGAGGTAGAGCGCCCCCGGGAGCGTCAGCCGCGTGAGCACGCGGTCGAGGTAGACGGCCGTCGGCGGCCCCGGCCGGATGCCCGGGATATAACCGCCGTACTTGCGCAGGTTGTCGGCCTGGTCGACCGGGTTGAACTGGACCGCCGTGTAGAAGTACGTGAAGATGATGATCAGGAGCGCCTGGAAGAGGATGTAGCTGAGGTCGTTCGGCGTGAAGTGCCGGTTGACGAAGCCCTGCGTCTGCGGGAAGTACTGGGCGATCGTCGGGGGGAACGCCATCACGGCCGCGGCGAAGATGACCGGGATGACGCCGGCCATGTTCACCCGGAGGGGCATGTAGGTCGAGCCGCCCGCGGTCATGCGGCGCCCGACCATCCGCTTTGCGTACTGGATCGGGATCCGCCGCTGGCCCTCCTGGATGAAGACGACGGCGACGACAATCGCGAGCGCCATCAGCGGCAGGAACAGCCGCTCCATGACGCCGCCGTTGTACCAGGCGCTGATCCCGAGCGGCAGACCGGTCAGGATCGACGCGAAGATCAGCAGCGAGATGCCGTTGCCGATCCCGCGCTTCGTGATCAGCTCGCCCATCCACATCAGCAGCGTCGTGCCGGCGGTTAGCGTCAGGATGATCAGAACCATCCGCCCGGCGTTCGCCTCGAGCGCACCCTGGCGCTCGAACAGGAACGCGTATCCCGATGCCTGCGCGGCCGCGAGGACGACGGTCAGGTAGCGCGTGTACTGGTTGATCTTGGCGAAGCCGGCCTCGCCCTCCTTCTGCAGCTGCTCGAGCCTCGGGACGACGACCGTCATGAGCTGGAGGATGATCGACGCCGTGACGTACGGCATGATCCCGAGCGCAAAGACCGCGAACTGCGACAGCGCACCGCCCGAGAAGATGTTGAGCAGGCCGAGCACGGTACCGCCCCGGCCGGAGAAGTAGTCCTCGATCGTCTGCGAGTTGACGCCCGGCGCCGGGACCCACGACCCGAACCGATAGACGAGCAGGATGCCGGCGGTGAACAGGACGCGCTGACGCAGCTCCGGGACACGCCAGGCATTCGCGAGCCACGCGAACAACTAGCTCTCCTCTGAGCTCTCGGGCTCAGCGCTACGCGCCTCAGTTTCCACAACCGCTTCGGCTTCGGGTGCAGACACTTTGGGCGCTTCGCGGCCAGGATTCTTCGAGCGCCGCTTCTTCTTGCGCGCGTCGGCCGGCTCACGCAGCGCCGTGGCGCTGCCGCCGGCGGCGGTGATCTTCTCGCGCGCGGTCGCCGAGAAGGCGTGCGCGGTCACCGACAGCTTCTTCTTGAGCTCGCCCTGGCCGAGGATCTTGACGTCGATCTTCGCGTTCTTGAGGAGGCCCTTCTCGACAAGCGTCTCGACGTCGACGGTGTCGCCGTCGGAGAACACGCGCTCGAGATCGCGCAGGTTGACCGGCTGCATGAACGTCCGGAACGGCCCGATCGGCATCGCGTCCTTCGACGTAGCGCCGCGCTGCTTGCCGACTCGCATGTAGAGCGGCATCTGGCCGCCCTCGAAGCCGGCGCGCATCTTGTGCGAGCCCGAGCGCGACTTCTGACCCTTGATCCCGCGGCCCGAGTAACGACCCTTGCCCGAGCCGAGGCCGCGGCCGATGCGCTTGCGGTCGGCGCGCTTCTGTGCGGGCTTCAGGCTCGAAAGGTTCAGGTCCTCAGGCATCTTCGACCTTCACGAGGTGGCGTACCTTCCTCAGCATACCGGCGAGCTG
>DATFQE010000094.1:0-2169 GCA_035264445.1 Gaiellaceae bacterium
GTCGGGATATCCGGAGTTGCGGTAGTTGATCAGCAGCCCGTCGGCGTAGCATTCCTTCTCCAGCCACTTGCCGGAGAGGAACTTGTACGCACCGCAGAGGCTGCGGTCGCCGAGGTAGTAGCTGTGCGACTCGACGAGGTAGTAGTGGAAGTACGACTGGTTGAACTCCCCGTTCGCGAGCTGCACGAAGCCCGCGAGCGTCCAACCGGTGGTCGACGTCGCGTTGTCCACCGTTCCGCCGAGGGCAATCGTGTCGACCGCGAAGCCCTGCCCCTGGACGGCGCCGTCGGTCCAGTAGCGAAAGCCGTACGCCGTCGTCCCGGCAGGCAGTGTCGCCGTCACGGTCGTCCAGCCGCCCGACGAGCCGGTGATGCCCTCGCCGAGGTTCTGGCCGTTCGGGCTCGTGTTCGTCGAGACGCTCGTGGCGACGTTCTGCCAGACGCCGTTCACCTGGGCGCGCAGGTACGCGTAGTCCCAGTCGGTCTCGATGTCGTAGATCGTGCGGAACGAGATCGGCGCGCCGTCCGCTCCCACCGGGGCGGCGAGCGTCTTCACCGCGGAGGTGTCGAGGTTGTCGCCCTTCGTGGAGTAGAAGTAGTTCGGATCGGTGCCGTCGACCGGGTAGACCGGCATCGTCTTCGAGTAGTTCGGGAGGTTGACCCGGAGCGCCTGGTAGCGGCCCCGCGTCGCAGACTCGGACGGACCGAGGTCGAACGACGCATCCTGGCCGGCCGTGGCGACCGCGAGGTCGTCTCCGAGCCAGCCGAGTGCGAGCTTCTCCCATGCGCCCATGTGCGTCGGGGCGGTGCCGATGTGGTCGGCCTCGGGGTACGAGCCCCACGAGCCTGAGCTCATCAGCGACCAGAACCCGGTGCCGTTGTCGCCGGAGACCCGGTCGTACAGGTCCGGCAGGCCGAGGTCGTGACCGAACTCGTGCGCGAACACGCCCACGCCGCCGTTCTCGGCCTCGACGGTGTAGTCGGCCGCCCACAGGTCCGTGCCGGGCAGCTGGTAGCCGCCGAGCTTGCAGTTCGCAGGCCCGTCGGTCTGGTTGAAGTTGGCGTAGGAGCGATGCGACCAGATCGCGTCGCCGCCGATCGAGCCGCCGCCGGCGTCCTCGCCCTCACCCGCGTGGGCGATCCCGAAGTGGTCGATGTAGCCGTCCGGCTCGGCGTAGACGCCGTCGCCGTCGCAGTCGTAGCGATCGACCTGGTCGGCCTCGACGAGATCGAGACCGGCGTACCCGTTGGCCGCGATCGCCTCGAGCGTCGCCTGGACGACTCGGCTCACGGGGCCGTTGAGGTTGTCGCTCCCCGCGCCGCCGGAGCGGCTGTTGGCGCCGTAGTCGGCCGCGGTGCCTGCGAGCGTGACCCAGTTCGAGACCTGACCGGTCCACGTGAAGCGGCCCGACGAGAGCTCCGTGTAGAAGTCGCGCATCGACGGGAAGCCGTACGAGGCGCCGCCGTCGCTGAAGAGCATGTCGCGGTAGTGCTGCGGCGACACGTCGCCCGGCCAGTAGGTGCTGTTGTCCACCGAGCGGTCGGGCTTCGGAATGTTTCCGTGCGTCAAGTCGGAGAAGTCCACGAGGGCGACGGTCAGGTACTCCTCGCCCTCCTGCCGGTACTGCACGCGCTTGCCGTTCTTCAGCGTCACGATGCCGTTGGCATCCGCGTTTGCCTGACCCCTTGCGACGAGGTCGGCGGCGGCGAGCCGCTCCTGCTCCTTCTTCACGACGAACTTCGGGAGCGCCTTTACGTGCCCCTTCGTGATGCCGTCTTCGCCTCCAGCGGCCGAGCCGGCGGCAGAAGGCGCCGCGACGCCGGTGGTCGCCCCCGCAGCCGCAAGTGAGACCGCGCAGACGCCCAGCGACGCCAGCGCGAGCCAGACGCGCTTCATGTAGAACCCCTGTTTGTTGACCCCATATAGGCTCAAATATGAGCCGCGCGCGCGCATCGTAGCCGGTTTTTGCGACTGTCAAGCGAGGCCGCTGATCTCGTGTGCTTGAGCGGTTCGATCAGCCCGATTGAGGTACGGTCGGTCGAGCATGCGCCGCGATCGTGCGATTGCACCGGGCCGTCGTTCCCTAGTCACGTCGGCTCGCCCCGGACGTCGGGCCAACCACCCCGTCCTTGCGCTTCAACAGGCGGTCGGCAACCGGGCGGTCGGTCA
>DATFQE010000095.1:0-8934 GCA_035264445.1 Gaiellaceae bacterium
CGGAATCGCCGGCAATCGATCGACCGGCCACTCCAGCTCGCCACGTGTAATCGCCGCCGCATGCACGCGCACCAACACCTCGCCCGGATCCGGCGACGGCGTCTCGATCTCCTCAACCTTCAAGCCGTCATCGTGCAGCCGCACCGCTAGCACACCGCTCCCCTGCTGCCCCAGTTGGACTTCGTTCGGCAGGAGATCTTCCCATCGACCACCCTCCTGCTCGGAGGCGTCGCCTGGGGGATGTTCCGTTGAAGACCTAGCCCCAGGGCAGGCGGGACCAGTACGGCGGCCGCTCTCGCCGGAACCGCTCGGCCGCCGCATAGACCTGCCCTGGATCGGATGTCTCCTTCTCCACGCTCGCGCCGTAGCGCGCCGCGAGCTCTGACACCGGGTACCGCGCTTCGGGGCCCAAGCGTGCGCCGACCATCAGGATCACGCACGGCCTGTCGCCAGCACCCACGAAGGCGTGCTCCGTCCAGGGGGGAGAGTGGAAGAAGTCCCAGGGCCGGAGGCGTCGCTCCTCGCCCTCGACGAGCAGCCTGCACCCGCCGGCCAGAACGAGGAACGCCTCTTGATTCGACTCGGCGTGATACACGCCGCTCTGGCCAGGCTCCAGGACAGTCACGTTGATTCCAAGCTGCGCGAACTCGACCGGCGGATCGCCGTACTCGCTCTCGAACCAGCACGCCGCGCCTCTCGTCTCCGAAGAGAACCATTCGGCATCGCGCACGTTGACGACGAACCAGCCCTCCGTGACTGGTGCAAGTCCGGAGCCGGACTCCTCAAGCCGCGCTTCGGCCACGAACCCCATTCTCGCAGCCCAAGCGATGCGTGCCTGGTGTGGGCGACGGTGCTCTCCCGGGGCGGCTAGCTAGGTCCGGGCGCGGAAGACCCCCGTCGAGACGGTCAGGAAGACCGTGTCGGCGAGCACCAGGACGAATAGCGCGAGGCCGCCGGCGAGCAGCGTCCCGTTCACGGACGATGCCTCCTCGCGCGGCAGGAGGGCGGCCGCCGCGGCTCGTCTGGCACGCGAGGCGGCGTTGTGCTTCTTCCTGACCCCCTTCAGCTTGGCAGCCTTCGCCGCCGAGCGGTCCTTGTGAACGGCTCGCGGTGGGGGCGGCGCCGGCGGCGTCTGGAGGACGGGCGGCGCGGCGGGAGGCGAAACCACCACAGGAGGCGGCGGCGTGACGGCAGCCGGTTGCGGCGCCGGAGGAGGCGGCTGAACGGCCGGCGGCGAGGGAGGCGGCGACGCGGCGGGAGGCGGCGTGGCGGGCGGCGGCGGCGGCGTCTGTGTCGTCGGTGTCGGGGACTGCGGTTTCTGCGGCTCGGGGGCGGGGCCGATGCCCTTCTTCGGTGCAGGCTCGGGCTTTGGCTGCGCCAACGCTGCCGGTGTGACCAGGAACGAGCCCGCGCAGCAGACGACCACGGCCACCGCTGCTTGCCACCGCAATCCACTGACGACGCGTCTCAACGAGCCCCCCTTGGCTCTCTCCCGACAGGCGGTTTAATCGATTTGGGCCGCCGTGTCAATCGCGATGCGGACGGGACCTCAGCCGCGTCGCCCAGAACCACCCGATCAGGAAGACGACGTAGGCGGCGCCGAACCCGAGCCCGAGCCGAAGCATCAGGCGCCGGTTCTGCTGACCCGAATCCTCCTGATACTGCGACGCAGCCATTTGTGTGACTGGATCTACCCACCGTTTCACGGCGGGATCCGCCTGTAAATAGGCCGCTCGCCGGTACTGCGACGCACGGACGATATGCGGCGAGATACCGCGTGATACTAACGCAGATCGCGATGCTGATACTGGAAACCGAATGGCATGATACTGCGACGGCATCGCCTGTAGTGGAGCCAAATCAGGCCCAATCGGCTCCGGAGCGGCCGCAGTTGCGGACGTCATGGGAACGATCGGAGAAATCGAAATGGCGAGCACCCCGAGACGGGCCAGAAGACGGGATGGGTGTTTCGAAGTTCTGATAATTGGTAGATACCCACGTCAACGATTGCCAAGACGCAATTGGTCGTTTGAATTTTGCGAAGAGAACAGCTATCGTCGCGCCGGGAGAACACGCGACGTCGGGGAGGGTCATGTCCGTCACTGCTGCGATTCGGCCGGTGCCCAGGCCGGCCGGGAGGCCGGAGCCACGCACGTCCGCATCACGCCACGCCGCCGTCCGTGAGCTGCTGCGCGACTACCACCGCCACGGAGACCTGCGCGCCCGGGCGCGCCTGATCCAGCAATACCTCCCGCTCGTGCGGCGTCTCGCGCGCCGGTACGTCGGGCACGGAGAGCAACTCGACGATCTCGTCCAGGTGGGGTCGATCGGACTGATCAAGGCGATCGACCGCTTTCAGCTCGACCGCGGGGTCGATCTCGCGACCTACGCGATTCCGACGATCGACGGCGAGATCAAGCGCCACCTCCGCGACCGGGCGTGGCCCGTGCGGATACCCCGCCGCCTCCAGGAGCTCGATCCGACGCTGCGAGCGCGGGTCGCCGAGGTCGTCGACGGTCACAACGGCGAGTTCGACGGCGACAGCGCCCTCGAGCAGGGATACGAGCGCGGCGAGGACCGGATTCTGCTCAGGCACGGGTTCCACGTCCTCGACGACCGGGAGCGGCTGCTGCTCCGGCTGGCGTACTTCGAGGACCTCAGCCAGGCGAAGATCGCGAAGCGCGTCGGCATCTCGCAGATCCACGTTTCTCGCCTCACGCGCCGTGCGCTGGCGAAGCTCCGCGCCGAGATCGGCAGCGCGGCCGCGTGAAAGCTGCCTTTACCAGGCGGATTTAGCCCCTACAATGCTGAGGCGTGAAGCGCTTCTTCAGAAGCCTGCGACGGAGGGGAGGATGAGCACCGTTCGCAAGCAGCAGCCCGCCGGCTCGGCCGAGGACTACACGAGCCTGCCCTACCACCTCCTCCTCGTCCGGGACGGAGAGGACAAGGCCAAGCCGTGGACGGCCTCGGTGGAGGAGCTGCCGGGCTGCACGAGCCACGGGAAGACCTCGGAAGAGGCGCTCGACGGGATCGAGGCGGCGATGGCGAAGTGGATCGGCATCGCGCTCGAGGAGGGCCGAGAGATCCCGGAGCCCAAGTCCGCGGCGACCCACAGCGGACGCCTCCTCCTGCGGATGCCGAAGACGCTGCATGCCGACCTCACGCGAGCATCCGAGCGCGAGGGCGTCAGCCTCAACCAGTTCATCACCGACGTGCTCGCGAGCGCGATCGTCTGGCGTGGCCGGGCGAACTCCGGCGCTCCGGGCGCGACGTCGCCGTCGTCGCCGCTCCAGGCGCCCGGAGCCGAGGGCCTGACGACCGAACGCGCGGGCGCCTCGCGCAAGCGTTCACGCAACGCGACCCTCATCACAGCGGCGCTGGCGGCGAACTTCATCATCGTCGCGATCGCCGGGATCGTCGCCATCCTCGTCCTCATCACCGCCTGGCTGTAGAGCGCCGCGGTGATCGAGCGGAGCGGGGCGTCGCGTCTGATCGGCGCGCCCACCGTTGAGCTCGTCGACGGGCTGGAGCCGCTCCGCGATGCCTGGGACGGGCTGACCGCGAACGGCGACAACATCTTCGCCAGCTGGGACTGGAATGAGCTCTGGTGGCGCCACTACGGCGGCGGGCGACGACTCCGCGTCGCGGTGGCGACGCGCGACGGTGACGTCGAGGCGATCGTGCCGCTGTTCTTCTGGTCGGGGCGGCCGCTGCGGCTTCTACGACTGGTCGGGCACGGCCACGGAGACCGCCTCGGGCCGATCTGCGACCGCGACGAGCCCGGGGCGGCGGAGCACGCGCTCCGGGAGGCGCTTCGAGCGGTCCCGCACGACCTCTTCGTCGGCGACTGGCTCGCCGGCGGCCGCGGCTGGGCCGCAGCGCTGGGAGGCCGCGTGCTCCGCACCACCGGCTATCCGATTCTGGCGCTCGAGGGCCGCTCGTGGGACGACGTCCTCGCTGGCACGAGCCCGCGCTTCCGCAAGAACGTGCGCCAGTCGCGGAATCGCCTCGAGCGGCGGCACGCGGTCAGCTTTCGGTCTCCGGACGCGGAGACGCTCGAGGGCGACCTCGACACGCTCTTCGGTCTGCATCGCGCGCGCTTCGTCGACCATGGCAGCTGCCACTTCTGCGGCGACTACGAGCCTTTCCAGCGCGAGTTCGCGACGCTGGCGTTCGAGCGCGGCTGGCTGCGCCTGCTCCTGCTCGAGCTGGACGGAGAGGCAGTCGCGGCGGAGTTCGGCTTCCTCTTCCACGACGTCTACTTCGCCTACCAGGGCGCGCGGAATCCCAAGTGGGACAAGGAGTCGGTGGGCTTCGTCGTCGAGGTCGAGACGATCCGCCGCTCGCTGGAGGAGGGAGCTGTCGAGTTCCGCTTCCTCGGGGGCGAGGAGGCGTACAAATACCGCTTCCCCACCGTGGACCCGCGGCTCGAAACCGTCGTCGCAGGACGAACGGCGCGCGGACGTCTGGCGGGTGCGACGCTGGCCACCGCGTGGCGCGTTCCGGGCGGCGAGACCCTAATGCGGCGCGTCGGCGCCTAGCACGCGGACAACCCGGCCTCGTTGGCCGCGAGCCGATTGTTCCGCGACACGGCGCGGCTGCCGTCGTCGAATCTGGCCTCGGGGAACGCGACGAGCGGCTGCCCGCCCCCACACGCCCGGTTGCCGCGCACCACGTTGTGCGACGAGCCCTGGAGCACGATCGCCGGCCGGCCACCGCCGACGAACACGTTCCGCACAATCCGGTGACGATCGCCGCCGACGTCGACGAAGATCCCGGTCTTCGCGTCGACGATCCGGTTGTCCGCGAACGTGTTGGCGCTCGAGCCGGCGCCTTCGTGACGCCACTCGACGTTGATGCCGGTGCGGGCGTCGACGATCCGGTTGCGCGCTATTAGCGAGTCGTTGGTGACGTGCTCGAGGTAAATGCCGGTGCGCGTGTCGGAGATCTCGTTGTCGACGATCGTCGTCCGCGTCGAGGAGCCGACCGTCTCGATCCCGTCCCATCTCGCACGGCGCACGACGTTGCCGATCACCGCGGCCTCGACCCCGCCCGTCCAGATGCCGCCCTCGTCGGTGCCGCACCCTTGCGTCCGGTACTTCGCCGACGTCCAGCAGCCGTCGCGGGATGGGTTGCGGATGTCGCTGACGACGTTGTCGAGCACGAGGCCGTGGAGGTCGGCGGCGGGGCGGCCGTGTTCCTGCTGCTGCAGGAGGATCCCGAACCCCCGAAAGCCCGAAACCCGGTTGCGGATCGCCGTAGTATCACGCGATTCGTCGGAGCCGAGGGCGACGATACCGGCCTCCGCGGAGCGGCTTCCCTCGATGCGCGAGTCCTGAATCGAGATGTCCGAGTGGGCACCCCAGGTGTTGACGCCGTCGGTGCGCACGCGCCTCAGATGCAGGCGTTGAAGGCGGACGTCGCGGGAGCCGTCGAAGATCGCGACGCCGATGCCTCCGTCGCTGTCGCCTGACACGGCCCCGCCTCCGTCCAGGGCCAGGTCTGAGATGCGGATGTTCCGGCCCTTGGCCACGAGCAGCGCCCAGTAGCGGCTCCCAGGCGGGGAGTGGAGCACCGTGTCCGGGCCGGATCCGACCAGCCGTGCGCCGCTGCGCAGCATGAGCCGGTCGACGACGTAGCTCCCGGGCGCGAGGCGAACGGTGACGTCACCTTGCGCCAGCGCGGCTCGGGCACGCGCAAACGAGGCTCCCGGACGAGCCTCCAGGATGCTCGAACCGGACGGTTCCACGGTGATACCACGCGCTTCTGCGGCTGTTCGGCGCCCCAAATTGTCCACAGCCTCCACGCGCAGCCGCTGCTCGCCGCGGGGAAGCAGGGCAGGGTCGACGTCGAGGCGGTATGGCCGCGTCGTGTCGGTGCCTAGCGGCCGCCCGCCGAGGAAGAAGGTGACGGCGACGATCCGGCTGTCCGGGAGAGCCCGCGCGGCGGCGCGGAGCTGCCCGGGCCGTGTGAGCCGGTCCGGGCCGAGAAACTCGACGCTCGGGCGTGCGTCGGGCGGGTCGGCCGCCGGCCGGGACGCGCTCTCGGAGACGCACCCGGCCAGCACGAGTGCCGCGACGAGCGCAAAGAGGGTTCGACGACCCGCCGCGACGGTAGCTACAGGCAGATGGCCGACCGAGTCGATTCCCTGGCCCGCTACGGCGCGCCGGCGTTCCCGCCGGACCAGCCGGTCGAGACGGGCCGGTACTTCGACGCGCTCCGCCGCAGCAAGCTGCTGATCGCCGCGATCGTCGTGCCCCTCACGCTCGTCGTCTTTGCGCTCTCCTCGATGCTGCCCAAGACGTACAAGGCGACCTCGAAGATCGTCCTCGAGAGCTCCACCGACCCGCTCCAGACGCGCGTACCCGACGCGGCCGAGCGCCGGCTCGCGACGATCGAGCGGCTGCTCACCACGCGCCAGACCAGGCGCCGCGCCGCGAGGAGCATTCCGGGCGAGACGGCGACGAGCCTCGAGGGCAAGGTGACCGCGTCCGTCGACCCCACGGCCGACATCATCTCGATCGACGCCACGGACGACACCGCCAAAGGCGCGGCGCGAATCGCGAACGCCGTCGCCGCGTCGTTCCTCACCCGCCAGCACCGGGGCGACGTCCAACGTCTGCGACGCGCAAAGGCGACCCTCGAGCAGGCGCTTCGCGAGCTCCAGGGCCGGCGGGGGATCCAGGCCTCGAACGAGCGCGTCGCGATTCGCGAACGGCTCACGGACCTCAACCTGGGCGCCGCGGGCTTCCGCTCGGAGCTGTCGCTCGCCGAGGCGGCGCAGCCGCCGACGGAGCCGTTCTCGCCGCGGCCGGTTCGGAACGCGCTCTTCGCGTTCTTCGCCGCGATGTTCGTGGCGGCGCTGGCCGTGGTCGCCAGGGCGCAGCTCAAGCCGCGCGTCAGCGGCTCCAGGGAGCTGGGCCGGCTGCTCGACCTGCCGGTGCTCGCCGAGGTTCCGCACGTCCGCCGCCCGCTCGGCCACCGGCCGACGACGCTGAGCGCGGTCGAGTACGAGGCGTACCAGATGCTGCAGGCGTCTCTTCGGCGCCGGCTGCCGGGGAACCAGCGGACGGTGCTCGTCACGAGCGCGCTCCACGGTGAGGGCAAGACCGAGGTCACCGCCGCGCTCGGCCTCGTCCTCTCGCAGGCCATGCACCGGACGTGGCTCGTCTCCGCGGACATGCGGTGGCCGCGGCTGCACGAGCTCTTCGACGTCGACCAGACGCCGGGCCTCTCCGAGGTGCTCGTCGGCGCGCAGAACGGCGGCAGCAGCGGGATCTTCCAGCTCAGCGCCGCGCGCACCGGATCGGGCAGCCTGCACGTGCTCGCCAGCGGCCGAATTCCCCCCGACCCCGCCCAGCTCCTGGCCGGCGGCGCGCTTGACGGCTTCTTCGAGGAGATCCAGGAGTCCGAGTATGACTACGTGCTCCTCGACGGCCCCCCGCTGCTCGGGCTCGTCGACAGCCAGGTGCTCGCTCAGCGGGTCGACGGCGTGCTGATCGTCTGCCGGCCCGACCGCCACACCCCCGAGACGGCCCTGGCCCTCCGCGAGCTGCTCGACCGGCTCGAGGTCGCCCCGCTGGGCATCGTGATCGTCGGCTCGCGCGGTCGAACTCACGCCTACCTCCCCGGGTAGCCCTCGCGGAGCGCGGTTCCCGCCCAGATCAACGCTGCGACGAGCCAGAGGTGGCGCCAGTGCAACGTGTCGACGAAGAAGCTGTTCGCGAGCAGGCCGCACCAGGCGGCGAGCAGCGCGGCCGACCCGATGCCGTACGTATCGACGCCGAGGGCGACGTTCCGGGCGGCGAAGCCGAGCGTCAGCACGAGCAGGCCGAGGAGGAGCAGCACGCCGAGGATCCCCTCCTCGGCGAGTGTCCGGACGTACGTGCTGTGCGCGGACAGGTCCGAGACACGCTCGAACTGGCCGGGGCCGAGCCCGAGCGGGTGCCGCTCGGCGATCTCGACACCCGAGGCCTGGGCGCCGAAGCGCTGGGCGTCGTAGTCCTGGAGGGCGGCGCGTTGGCTGAGGAAGCTCGTCATCGAGGTGGCCTCGACGACGGCGACCAGCGCGGCGCCCGCCACGAGCGCGACGGCCAGCAGCGTCAGCGCCCTGCGGGCGCCGCCGCGGCGGAGCGCCAGAACGGTGAGCAGCACGAGCACGCCCACCGCGAGGTTGAGCCACGCCGCGCGCGAGAAGGAGAAGAGGACGCCCACGGTCAGGACGGACAGCAGCACGAGCTTGGTCGTGAGCCTGAAGCGGAGCAGACGGGGCGCCACGGTCTCCTCCATCAGGATCAGCGCCGCGGGGACGAGGAAGGGGCCGAAGACGTTGGGATCCTTGAACAGCCCCTGTGCGCGCGGGCCGGTGACGAGCGCGTCCGAGCCGGGAAAGGCGACGATGAGCGCGAGGCAGGCGGCGACGGCCGAGAGCGTCGCGCCGGCCAGGTAGGCGAGGACGACGAGCCGCGCCGAGCGGACCGAGGCGACGTACGCGGCGAGCCAGAGGGCGAGCAGGCCGAGGTAGAACGTGATCGAAAAGAACGTGACCGCCCGGGCGCCGTCCGTCGCTCCGGTGGCGGCGAGCAGGTTCAGGGCGAGGAACACGCTGACAAGCACGGTGGCGCTCAATGGGACACGTTCGAGATGAAACCGCGCGCTGACGAGCGCGACGGCGATCACGACCCCGAAGACGAGGTCTGGCGGCGCCGGCTCGATCCGCACGACGGCGAGCAGGACAACGCCGAGGGCGACCGCCGCGTCGTACCGCCCGAGCGCCAGAGCGAGCGTTCCGAGCAGTCCGACCCCGAAGGCGAGGACGAGCGGGAGCGGCAGCGGCGAGCGGCTGAGGGCCACGCCGGCGGCGAGGAAGACAAGGAGGACGACACCCCCCGTCGCGACCCACGCGAGCGTGTTGGAGAGCTCGATTCGGCGGCG
>DATFQE010000096.1:0-3473 GCA_035264445.1 Gaiellaceae bacterium
CCGACGCGAACGGCGGCCGCGAGGACGCGCGGCTCGAAGTCGGCGACCTCGAGGTAGTCGACCTCGAGGCCGTCGAGGAGGACGCGGGCCTGCTCGCGGTCGCGCGTGGCGAGGGCGCGCGGAAGCGCGAGCGCCTGCTCACGTTGCTCGGTCGAGAGGTAGGCGTTGCGGGAGGAGAGCGCGAGCCCGTCGGGGTCGCGCACGGTGGGAACGGTGCGTAGCCGGACGTCGAGGTTGAGATCGCGGGCCATCGTGCGGACGACCGCGACCTGCTGGGCGTCCTTCTGCCCGAAATAGGCCCGTTCCGGGCGCACGATGTTGAAGAGCTTGCAGCAGACCGTCGCGACTCCACGGAAGTGGCCCGGGCGGTGGGCGCCCTCGAGGATCGCGCCGAGCTCCTCGACGTCGACCCAGGTCTGGTAGCCCGGTGGATAAAGCTCGTCCGTGGAGGGCGCGAAGACGACGTCGACCCTTGCCTCCTCTGCGAGCGCCGCATCGCGGGCCTCGTCTCTCGGGTAGCGCTCGAAGTCCTCGCCCTCGGCGAACTGCGCGGGGTTGACGAAGACGCTCACGACGACCGTCTCGCACTCCTCCCGCGCCGCGCGGATCAGGGCGAGGTGTCCCTCGTGGAAGGCGCCCATGGTCGGCACGAGGCCGATGGCGGTCTTGTGTGCCAGCTCCGCCTTGACCTCGGCGATCGTGCGGAGCGTCTTCACGGCGCGGTCGCCTCGGCCAGCGTGCGATAGACGGGCTCGACCTCGGGGCGCGCCTGCCTGATCGCCTCGATGTGGGCGTCGACGGTCTTCCAGTCGCCGCGGGCGATCGGGCCGGTCAGCTCGAAGCCGTTGTCGATCGTCCGCTCCATCAGCGGGACGAGCGCCTCCGGCGGGGCGCCGGCCTCCTCGAACAGCCGCGATGCGATGCGATAGAGCGTGACGAGGTAGTTCGACGCGACGGCGGCGCCGGCGTGGTAGAGCGCGCGACGGTCGTCGGCGAGCTCGAACGGCTCGAGGCCGACGATTTGGGCGAGCTCGCGTGCAACGGCGATCGCCTCTTCGCCTTCGCCCGTGACGGCTGCGAAGGCGCCGTCGAGTTGCTCAGGGCCACGCGCGCGGGTGAACGTCTGTAGCGGATGGAGGGAGAAGCGGCGGGTGTGCGGGTCGAGCGCCGACAGCGGCGTGGCCCCGCTGACATGTCCGATCCAGCCTCGCCCGGGGGTCAGACCCCCGGCCAAGTCCGCAATCGCCGAGTCCGGAACGCATAGGAGCACCACGTCGGCGTCGCCGTCCTCGCGTACGTCGACTCCGCGCTCGGCAAGCCGGCCTGCCATGACGGCGCCGACGCGTCCGCGTCCGATGACTGTGACTGTCTCGATCACTCCGAAGCTCCAGTTCCCAGGCGGGATACCGGGCTGGGAACAGTGTACCCCGAGGGAGTGATCGCCCTGAGCGGGCGCGGCGCCGATAACGGTGGGCACGGGAGCCGGCGGGCCTCTCGGCGTACCGGCCGTCCAGGCCGTCGTGGAGGTTCCGCACAGCCTCCCCGCCACGCGAGGTCGAGCTGAGCGGCGGGCGGACGCGCCCGCCTCTCGCCTATAGTTCGCCACGATGCCGATCTACGAATACGTCTGCATGCAGTGCGAGTCGCACTTCGAGGAGCTCGTCCGCGGTGGGGTCGAGCCCGACTGTCCTGACTGCGGCGCCGCGAACGTCCGCAAGCAGTTCTCGGTCTTCGCCACGCACGGCGGCGGCGACCAGCCGAGCTTCGGGCAGACGGCCGGCGGCGGCTGCTGCGGCGGCTCGTGCGGCTGCGGCCACTAGCCGTCGTCGTCTGAGGTTCGCTCGACGAACGCGCCGACGATCCGCTCGGCGTACTCGAGGGCGAGCCGTTCCATCCGCGCGTCGTTGGTCGCGCAGGCGTCGGCGAGGATCGTGACCTTGAAGCCCTCTTCCTTCGCGTCGATCGCGGTCTGGACGACGCACATCTCGGTCGCCGTGCCGGCGAGCAGGATGCGCTCGACGTCGAGCTCCCGCAGGACGAGCTCGAGCGGGGTGTGGTCGAACGCCGAGTAGCGCGGCTTGATCACGAAGCGGTCGCCCTCACGCGGCGCGACCGTCTCGACGAGGTCCGGCGCTCGACCCTTCTCGACCGCCCGGGCGACGAGGCTTCCCGCGTCGCCGTCCCAGACGCCGTGGTTGTCGTTCGCGTAGATGATCGGGATCTCGTCCCGGCGCGCGCGCTCGATCGCGGCGACGAGCGCGGGCTGGCGCTCGCGGAAGGACTCGAGCAGCCGCTCGGCGCCCTCGTGGCGGAACTCCTGGATGACGTCGACGAGGAGCAGCGCGTCCCTCACGGCGTGGACGATAGGGCGTCTGGGCGCCTCGGAAATGGAGGGGCCGGCTTTGCCGGCCCCGTTGACGTTCAGAAGAACAATCAAGAAGGGGGCTCATGGGGGAAACATGGTTCCCCCGTGTCGCTCGTCCGCTCGCGGGCCTACACTCACCCGATGCCTGACGCAGCCGCGCTCGCAGCGTTCGCCGAACAGGTCTCGGCGTGCACGCGCTGCCGCCTCGCGGAGGGCCGGACGCAGGTCGTGTTCGGCGTCGGCAACCCGCACGCCGAGCTCATGTTCGTCGGCGAGGCGCCGGGCTTCCACGAGGACAAGCAGGGCTACCCGTTCGTCGGCCAGGCGGGCAAGCTGCTCGAGAAGCTCCTGGCCGGAATCGGCCTCCAGCGCTCCGAGGTCTACATCGCCAATGTGCTCAAGTGCCGCCCGCCCGGCAACCGCGACCCGCAGCCCGACGAGATCGAGGCGTGCGAGTCGCATCTCTTCCGCCAGATCGAGCTGATCGAGCCGACGGTGGTCGCCACGCTCGGCAACTTCGCGACGAAGCTCCTGTCAGCGAAGCCGACCGGCATCACGCGTGTCCACGGCGTCGAGCAGGAGACGACGCTCGGCGGCAATCAGGTCACGCTGTATCCGCTCTACCACCCGGCTGCCGCCCTGTACACGCCCGCGATGCTGAAGGTGCTCGAGGAGGACTTCGCGCGCCTTCCGGCGATCCTCGGCCGCCCGGTCGCGCAGCCGCAGCCGGAACCTCAGCTCGAGGCGGCGACGTTCGCGGCCGAGCCGGCCGTGCAGCTGGGTCTCTTCTAGCCTTCTCGGCCATGGAGTGGGAGACGGCCTCGCCGGAGGAGACCGAGGCGGTCGGCGCCGCGTTGGCGCACGAGCTCGCGCCGGGCGACGTGGTGACCGTCTCCGGCGAGCTCGGCTCCGGGAAGACCACGCTCGTCCGCGGTGCATGCCGGGCGCTCGGCGTCGAGACACCGGTCACGAGCCCGACGTACACGATCGGGAACCGCTACCCCGGCCGCGTGCCGGTCTCGCATCTGGATCTCTACCGGTTCCAGGGCTTTTCGGCGGCTGAGTGGGGCGACCTGGAGCCGTATTTCGACGGCGCCGTCGCCTTCGT
>DATFQE010000097.1:0-17710 GCA_035264445.1 Gaiellaceae bacterium
CGATCCCCAGCACGAGCCCGGCGAAGGTCATCAGGAACCCGAGCGCGTAGAAGAAGACGAGCGGGTGGAAGTCGCGGATGACGTACTTCTCGCGCAGCCGCCAGAGGAAGCCCTTCAGGAGCAGCCAGGAGATCCGCGGAACGACCGAGCGATACTTGATTCCCGACCGCTCGCCGACCCCGTAGATCGGCCGCGACGGGAAGTCGCGAACCCGCGCGTTGACGACGTTGAGGTGCACGAGCATGTCGTTGGGAAAGCCGTAGCGACGGTAGATGCGGTCGAGGTCGAGCAGCGCGAGCGTGTGGCGCCCAACCGCCGTGTAGCCCGACTGCGAGTCGGCCACGTGCCAGTAGCCGGACGCGATCTTGGTGAGCATCGACAGCACCGCGTTGCCGAGGTAGCGCGTGCGCGGGATCAGCTCCCAGGCCTGGCCGGTGAAGAGCCGGTTGGCCTTCGCGTAGTCGACCTCGCCGCGCGCGACGGCTCGCACGAGCATGTCGAGGTCGGCCGGGTCCATCTGGTTGTCGGCGGCCATGACGGCGACCACGTCGACGCCGTCGTCGAGCGCGCGCTTGTAGCCGCTGACGATCGCGGCGCCCACGCCCCCGCTCTTGTCGTGGCGGATGAGCGCGACGCGACTGTCCCTCCCTGCTGCGGCGGCCGTGCCGTCCTTCGACCCGTCGTCGACGACGTAGACGCGGTCGACGAACTCGGGGATCCCGGCCAGCGTCGTGGGCAACAGACCCTCCTCGTCCCGCGCCGGAACGACGACCGCGACCTGCTTCCCGTCGAGCATCGCCTACGCCAGGCGTCGGCGCGCGGCGACCGCGGGCCAGGCGACGGCCACGATCGCGCCGAGGAGCAGACCGATGATCCCGCCGACGACGGCCGAGTTCTGCGGCGAGCGGGCCGTCGTCTTGACGGCGCCGGCCTGCTCGACGACGCGGGCCCGCTCGACCTCCTGCGCGAGCGCAACCTGCTGCGTGACCTCCTGGCGCTCCTCCTCGACGATCCCGCGGCGCTGCTCGGCGTTCTCGGTCTGGCTGACGAGCACGAGCTGTTCGAGCGGCGTCAGGCCCGGCTGATTTAGCGCACGGTCCTGCGCGCCGATCTTGCGTCCGAGCGAGCCGAGCTGGTCGTTGAGCACCTCGAGGCGGCGGTTGAGGCTGCGGATCTTCACGTCCACGTACGAGGACACCCGGCCGACGACGTCGTCCGAGAGCGAGTTCGCCGCGCACTCGGCCACGCGCGCCCGGTCGCCCTGGACTGCGAGCTCCACGAGCGGGTTCTGTCCCGGCACGACGCGCCCGCGGGCGCCCGACGCGGTCACCGTCTGTGTCGAGACCTTTCCGCGCAGCCGGCCGACTCGCGTCCCGCACTTCGCGGCGGCGGCCTTCAACGACGCCTCCGAGCGCGCGATCTGGCTGACGATGGTCGGGTTCGTGCCGAGCCCCTGGACGGGAGCGTTGCCGGTCGGAGAGAACGGCTGGCCGAGGTACAGCGTCGTCTCGGCGCGGTAGACGTCACCGCCGCCGACGGCCGCGATGTAGCCGAGGACGGCGCCGATCACGAGACCTGCGAGCGGAAGCCACCAGCGCGCCTGGAGCGCGCGCCAGTAGCGCCCGACGTCAATTTCTTGCTCGGCGTCGAGCTCCGGCTCGCTTCTTCTTTCGGGGCGGGTTCTTGGCTCGCTTCTGACGCTCACGAGCGGCCGACTCTACCTTTCCCCGTTCGCCAAGGGCATACAGCCGGGCATGGCCTACAAGGTAGATGCGGTCGGCGTCGGCGACGACGGGGGAGTACTTCCCGTCAGGCCAATCCCACACGCGCCGGCCCGTGCGAACGTCCAATCCGTACGTCCGCCCTTTCAACGTCGCGAAGTAGACGATGCGGCCGATGATCGTGGCCGAGCCCGAGATCGGCCCGTTCGCCTTGAACTGCCACTTGACGTCGCCGGTGGCCGCGTCGAACGCATAGAACCGACCGTTGTAGGAGCCGACGTACACGCTCTCGCCGTAGACCGCGGGCGAGCCGTAGACGAAGTCGCCGGTGTTGTGCGACCACCGCAGCTTCCCGGTCGCGGCTCCGAAGGAATAGACCTTGCCGTCCGTCGCGCCGATGTAGACGCGGCCGTAGGCGACCGCTGGAGTCGAGTAGAAGCGCCCGCGCGGGCCGAGCCGCTGCTGTGCCTTCGCCCGCCAGATCAGCTTGCCGGTCACGGCGTGCAGGGCATAGACGCGGTGGTCGTAGGAGCCGACGTAGACGCGGTTCGAGGCGAGCGCGAGGGCGCCCTTGATGTCGCCTTTCGTCCGGAACGTCCACTTGAGCTTGCCGGTGCGCGCGACGTAGCAGTAGACGACGCCGCGCCAGTCGCCGACGTAGAGCAGACCGCGCCAGAGCAGTGGCGACGACTCACTCGGGCCGATCTCCTTGCGCCAGCGGACCTTGCCGTTGCCGGCCGCGAGCGCGACCAGCTCGCCCGTGAGTCCCTGCTTCCGTTTGCGGTTGCACGGCGGCCGGTTGAGGAAGGCCATGTAGACCGTCCCGCCGCGGAGCCCCGGCGAGGCAGCGACGCAGCGGCGCGCCCTGTAACGCCACGCGCGCTTGCCGGTCCGCGCGTTGACCGCGAACAGCGTTCCGGCGGAGTTGGCGAAGAAGAGACGTCCATGTCCGATCGCGGGCGGGAACTCGAGCAGGGTCTTCGCGCGGAAGCGCCAGAGACCGACGTACGGCGGTCGGTGTCGGTACGGCGATATGTGCAGGCGGCGCTCGTCGTACGCGAACATCGGCCAGGGAAGGTCGGGCTTCGCGACCGGCTCGGGCTCCGGGGCTTCTGTGGTGACGAACTCGACGGTCGACGAACCGCGGACGTCGCGGCTCTGGTGCTCGCGGATCAGGGCGTACGCGAGGATCGCGCCGCCGCCGAGCAGGAGCACGGCCGCGAGCGCCGCGAGGGCCTTCTTCACCGCCGCGCGGCGACCGCGTACAGGCGCGAGTAGCCGTGCAGCAGGAGCCGCGACCCGTTGCCCGAGACCGGCACGTACTCGCCGTGCGGGAAGCGGAAGAGAACACGGCCGTTGCGGGCGTCGGCGCCGACCATGCTCCCGTGTGTCGAGCCGGCGTACGCGACCTTGTCGACCACGACGGCGGCGCCGGAGACCGGTCCCCCCGCCCCGACCGACCAGAGCACGCGTCCGCTACGGGCGTTGACGCCGTACAGCCGGCCGTTGTACGAGCCGAAGAAGACGCGTCCTCCCCACGCAGCCGGCGACGAGTACACGTACGAGCCGGTGTGGAGACGCCAGAGGTAGCGGCCGCCGGTGGAGAATGCGGTCAACGAGCCGCCCGTCGAGGACGGGACGAAGACGCGGCCCGAGGCGAGCGCCGGCGTCCCGTAGATCCGGCCGCCGACCGACCGGGCCCACGAGAGGCGGCCGTTGCCCAGTGCAATCGAGCGGACGTAGCCGCCGTAGTCGCCGATGTACAGGCTGCGGCCGGCGATTGCGGCGCTCGACGTGATCTTGAAGCCGGCGCGGTGCGTCCAGCGCACGCTCCGCCGCTTGAGGTCGAGCGCGTAGACGACGCCGTTCCAGGCGCCGAAGTAGTCGACCCCGTTGCGGACGATCGGCGAGGACTCGATCGGCGAGCCGATGTACTTCCGCCAGAGCACGCGGCCGTTGTCGCGGTTCAGCACCCAGACGCCGCCGCGCATCCCGTGCACGACTACCCGATCGCCGACGACGGCGGGCGAGGCAGCCATCACGCTGTCCGTGCGGCGACGCCATACGACCTTGCCGCCGCGCATCTCGATCGCCCACACGTAGCCGCGCTGGTTCGAGACGTAGGCGACGCCCTCCGAGACGACCGCCGGGAACTCGACCAGCGAGCCGACTCCGCGGCTCCAGACGACTCGGAACGGCGGCCTGACGCGAATCCTCGTCTGGGCCTGCGTCCGTTGCGGCGTGACGCCGTACATCGGCCACTGGAGCGACCGGCGGTAGATCCGGACCGTGTTCTGACGCCGGCGTTGGAAGGGGACGCGGACCCTCCGCGCGAGGTAGCCGGGCGCCTCGACTCGCACGGGCAGCGGCGCCAGGCGGCGGATCCGCAGCGTCGAGAGGCCCTTGCGATTGGCGCGATCCTTGACGCGGCCTACGCGCGCGACCGCGGTCTTCACCCGCCTGCCGGTATCGCCGTCGACCGCGACGACGTAGACCTTCACGCGCTTCGGCCGCGCGGGCGCGGCCTGTTTCGCGGTCGTCGACGTCGTAGTCGTCGTCGAATCGTCCCCGGGCTCGAGCTGGGTCAGCGCGCAGCCTGCGACGAGGCCCACGAGGGCCAGCAGTGCAGCGGCCCTGAGAATCAGGCTTCCCCTGGCTCGCTTGCGATCGGCTCTGGGAGCTCCTCGGCGAACGGTTCGAGCGTACCGGCGTCCCCGGCCGTCAAACAGAGGTGCGAGAAGAACCGCGTCATCAGGACGCCCTCGCGGAACTCGCCGAGCCGCGGCTCAGGCTGTTCGCCGTTCGCGAGCTCCATGGCCAGGTCGGGGTAGCCGCCCCCCGCCGCGAGCGGGAGCGGAAAGCCGCCGCCGAAGCGGGGATTGACGTCCGTGACCTGGTGCGTCCCGTCCGGCTCGCGGAAGCACTGCACGTTCGCGGGGCCCCAGATGGGGAGTGCCTCCGCCACCGCGCGGCCGTACTCGATCAGGTCCCAGTCCTTGATCGTCATGCCCTTGATCGATTCGCCGCCCTTCGACTCGATCATCGTCCGCGGGATGGCGTTCAGGCAGCGCCCGTCGAAGTCGCAGAAGACGTCGATCGAGAACTCCTCTCCGCGGCAGCAGGCCTGGACGAACGAGGCCGCGGTCACGCGCTTGGTGTAGAAGTCGAGCTCCTCGCGGTCGTGTGCGCGGAAGATGTTGCGGCTGCCGAAGCCGCGGCGCGCCTTGACGAGCACGGGGTAGGCGACGTCGTCGGGCACCTCTTCGGGCAGCCAGCTCGGCGGCGACGGGATCCCGCGCGACTGGAAGAACGTATGCGCGAGGTACTTGTCGGCGGTCATGCGGACGACGTCGAGGGCCGGCAGGAGAACGACCGCGCCGAGCTCCTCACGGGCGCCCACGAGCTGCTCGTGGTCGAGGTCGGTCAGCGGGACGATCAGCCGGATGTCGTGGGCGAGGACGAGGTCGCGGATCGCGTCCACGTAGCCCGGGTCGTCGACGCGCGGCACGATCGCGTAGCGGTCGGCGTGGTAGAGCGCCGGCGCGAGCGTGTTGATGTCGGCGGCGATCGTCGTGGCGCCGGCGCGCGCGAACGCGGACACGATGTCGACGCGCTGTCCCGCGCACGTGAAGAGGACGGGGGTCACCGCGCCAGAGGGTAGCCGCGGACGAGACCGCTGTGGAGATCGCGAGCTGGCTGCGACGCGACGAGCGTTACCGAATCCGTAACGAGGGCCTCACATTCGTTCCACAGCACCAGTGGGGGCACCGGAATCCCGCACTCCGAGGTGCGGGCAGCCTGCGTGACAAGGGGGTCACGCCTTCATCACGGAACCGTCACGCTCGCCAGCCGCCTGTCTCGCCCTTGTACGTGCCGCCGAGGAGCGCCAGCGGCGTTCGCAGGAGGATCTTCAGGTCGAGGAGCGGGCTCCGGTGCTCGACATACCAGACGTCCAGCTCGATCCGCTCCTTCCAGGGAAGCGCGGCCCGGCCGTGGATCTGCGCCCAGCCGGTGATGCCCGGCTTCACGTCGAGGCGGCGCCGCTGGCGGTCGGTGTACTTCTCGACCTGGTAGCGCAAGGTCGGGCGCGGCCCGATCAGGCTCATGTCGCCGCGAACGACGTTCCAGAGCTGGGGCAGCTCGTCCAGCGAAAGCCGCCGCAAGACGCGTCCGGCCCGCGTGATGCGCGGGTCGCCCTCGTTCACGGCCCACCCGGCTCCCTGCTTCTCAGCGCCGACCACCATCGTGCGGAGCTTGAGCAGCTCGAAATCCTCGCCGTCCCTCCCGACGCGCCGCTGCCTGTAGAGGACGGGGCCGCGGTCCTCGAGCTTGATCGCGAGCGCCGAGGCGGCGAGGAAGGGGCTCGCGAGCACGAGGCCCAGCGACGCTCCCGCCACGTCCAGTACGCGGTTCACCGTGTCCCTTCGGCCTTCTCCCAGACGGCCGGGACGCCGTGCCGCAGGTAGCCGGCGAGCGAGACGACCGTCGCCCAGGTCACGAGCACGTAGTAGTACGCGAGCGCCGCGCCCGGAGCGCGAATTCCCTGCCTGCCCGCCACCGCGAGCGCCAGCAACGCCGCCTGCTTGGCGAGCGCCACGTCGTAGACGCGCCGGCGTCCGAGCAGCGCGACGTTCGCGGCGAGCACGCCGACGTGCAGGAGCCCCGTCGCGTAACGCAGCACGCGGTGCGACAGGAGCTCCACGAGGTAGACGCGGTCGACGTCGCGCAGCATTCCCCCGCGCAGCGTGATCAGCCAGCAGTGCTCGAACATGCGCACCTTGCGCCGGTACTCGTCCTCGAGGTCGCGCGACGGCTTCTCGACGGAGATCGCCTCCGGCTCGTAGACCGCCCGCCTGCCGCGCTGCACCATCAGGTACGGCAACGCAAGGTCGTGCCCGAAGCGCGGATCGACGTCGACGTAGTCCTCGCGCCGCACCGCGTAGATCGGGCCGTTGCCGCCCGTAACCGAGCCGAGCTGCGACTCCTGCTCTCGGAGCCAGAGCTCGAAGGCCCAGTACGCGCCCTCGCGGTTGGTGCCGTCGGCGTCGGCGTACGTCGCCCGTCCCGTCACGTAGGCGACATCGGGGTCGCCGAAGCTGCGGACGAGCTTGCGCAGCGAATCGGGGGGCCAGGTCGAATTGGCGTCGGAGAAGGCGAGGATCTCGCTGCCCGTCTCGCGGACTGCCAGGTTCTGGGCGGCAACCTTCCCGCCGCGCGGCGCCTTGACGAGACGGACACGGGAGTCGCGCGCCGCGATCGCCTCGACGAGCTCGTCCGTCCGATCCTCCGAGGCGTCGGAGGCGACGACCACCTCGAGCTTCCCGGCGGGGTAGTCCAGCTGGAGGAGGTTGTCGACGCGCCGCTCGATCACGTCCTCCTCGTCGTGGGCCGCGACGATGACGCTGACGGACGGCTCGCCGTCGCCCCGCCGAACCGGACGCGGTCGCAGCCGTGCGGCCGCCGCCGCGGCGAGCGGATAGCCGACGTGCGTCCAGGCGAGCGCGGTTGCGCCGCCCCAGAAGACGATCCGAGCGAACACCGGCGGCGACTCTAGCCGCGAAGGGCGTCGTCATAGGCGCGCAGCGTCTCCGCCGTCGCGTGCTCCCATGACAGGTGGTCGCGCGCCCGCTCCCGTGCCGCCGCGCCCATCCGCGCTCGCAGCTCCGGGTCGCCGAGCAGCCAGCGGAGCGCCTCGCGCAGGCCGGCCGAGTCGCCGGGCGGCACCAGCAGGCCGGTCTCACCGTGCCTGACCAAGTCGAGCAGCCCGCCGACCGCCGAGGCGACGACCGGCTTGCCGTGCGCCATCGCCTCCGCGCAGACGACCCCGTAGCCCTCGCGGCGGGAGGGCACCGCGACCACGGCGGCGCGCTCGAAGTACGGCGCGAGCTCCGCGTTCGGCACGAACCCGAGCGCCTGCGGCACCTGCTCGCGCAGCGGGCCGTCGCCGACCACGACGAGCGGCATTCCGTCCGCCGCCTCGACGAGATCGAGAATCCCCTTCTCGGGCGAGAGCCGGCCGACGTAGAGGACGTGAGGCGGCGTGTCTTCCCCGCGCTCGGCCTCGGCCGGGACGTCCACGCCGCTCGGGATGATCCGAACCTCGCGTGCGCCGAGCTCGCGTGCCGAGCCGGCAAGCGCCGACGACGCGCAGATCACCAGCCGCGCCCGCTCGACGACGGGACGGGCGAGCGACGGCATCCGGCGCGCGAGCTCGACGTCCGTGCCCCAGAGCTGGAGCACGAACGGCTTCTCGGCCGCGAGCGCAGCCAGCCCGGACGGAAGCCAGTGGGCGTGGATCAGGTCGGCGTCGCGCGCAGCGGATCGAGCCGCCCGCCCGTACGCGGCGAGGAAGAGCGGCAGCGCCGCCGCCCGCCACGGCTCGGCGCGAAGGTTGTTGACGATCCCGCCGCCGTAGGCGACGCCGAAGTGACGGAACCGCGCGGGCGAGACGACCTCCGCGTCGACGCCGGCAGCCTTCACCCGCTCGACGGCGTCCGCCACGAAGCGACCGGCCACGTCTTCCTCGGAGCGGGGATACGACGTCGTGAGGACGACGAGCTTCATGCCCTCGCGCGAGCGAACACGACCGGCGCCGTGAGCGCGAGCACGGCGAACGCGTAGAAGTAATAGAACTGCATGGTCAGGTAGAACGCGTTCGCCGCCATCGTCCCGGCGAGCGCCGCCGTCAGACCCCAGGCCAGCGGCCGGACGCGTGCGGCCAGCGGATCGCCCGCCGCGGCGAGCCGACGGCCGAGCCGCCGCGCCGCCCCGAGCCGACGGAACATCCAGAGGAGGAAGGCCCCGAACAGCGCCGCGCCGATGAGCCCCGTCTCCACGATCAGTGCCACGTAGAAGGAGTGCGGCCCCCAGTTCGTCCGGCCGGTGACGAACTCGTAGTAGACGGAGAAGTTGTTCAGGCCCAGCCCGAAGAGCGGGTGCAGCTGAAGGACGTCCGGCACGAAGCCGTAGACGTCGAAATGGGCCGAGCTCGAGGCGCCGCTCGTCTCGAACCGTGAGCGCAGGACGACGTCGAAGAAGTCCGCGCGCCTCGCCACGACGACCCCCACGAGCAGGACGACGGCGCCGAGCGGAATCAAGAGCGTCCTCGAGAAGAGCAGCCGCCGGTAGGGCAATGCCAGCACGAGCACGCCCACGATCAGCCCGAGCCAGCCGCTGCGCGACAACGTCGCCAGCTCCATGACGAGCAGGAACGGCAGCAGCAGCGCGAGCCGCAGCCGCCACGGGTTCCCGCGCTCGAGCCGCAGGTAGATCGGCGTCAACGCCAGCAGCGGAATGAGCAGCATGATCGCGAGGTGGTTCGGGTCGCCGGTCAGCGCGTTCGGCCGGTAGACGTCCTGGCCCTCGACCGCGCCGTAGATGTTGATCGAGCTGGCGCCGGCGGTGATCGGCGAGAGGACGGACCGATCGAGGTCGCCGCCGCGGTTCGCCACCACGAGCTGCGCCACTCCGTACAGGGCGTTGACGACGAGCCCGGCCGTGAGCCAGCCGAGCGTGCGCCAGTAGAAGTCGACGCCGCGGCGGACGACGTAGGCGATCCCGGCGGCGAGGAACGCGAAGTGGATCCCGAACTTGACCAGGCCCTTCACGAACTGCTCGAGCGCCTGCCTGGTGTCGAGGTTGAAGAACCCGAGCAGGTAGACGAGCGCGAACGCCAGCGCGAACGCGAGCGAGACGAGCGCCGTCCGCGCCAGGCGCCTGTCGTGCTCCAGCCACCGCGTCGCGATGAACGTGAGCACGAAGAGCAGCGCGAGGACGTCGGCCAGGCTCACGGAGCCGGCGACCTCCCAGTGCACCTTCTCGAACGTGACCGAGAAGAGCGTCGCGAGGAAGAAGAACGCGGCGGCGCGGTCGAGGATCATCCCGCAACCTCGCCGAGGAACTCCACGTACTCCTCGGTCCGCGCGCGTCGCGAGAGCCGGGCCTTCCACTGCTCGGACAGCGGTGTCCCGTTGAGCCGTCCTTCGCGCCACTCGCCTTCGAGCCCGGCCAGGGCGCTCGCGATGCCGTCCACGTCCTCGGGCGCGACGACGACGCCGGCCCCCGTCTCGCGGATCAGCTCGGCGGCGGCTCCGTCCGGCGGGACGAGCGCGAGGATCGGCCGCTCGGCTGCGAGGTACTCGAACACCTTTCCGGACAGGACGCCCTTCCCCCGACCGGCCGCCTCGGGGATCAGGAGCAGGAGCGCTTCCGAGTCGCGCTGGAGCCTCAGCGCCTCCCGGCGTGGCGCGTACGGCACGACGCTGAGGAGCCCGTCGAGGCCGCGCTCGCGGGCCCAGGCGCGGTCGGCGGACCGGAAGTCGCCGACGAAGCGCGCGTCGACGTCGAGGCCCGACTTCGCCAGCGCGGCCAGGAACGGCCGCGGGTCGCGCTTGCCGAAGAAGCTGCCGGTGTGCGTGATCCGGAAGCGCTCGCCGCGCCGGTACTCGAGCCCGTCGAAGTCGTCGAAGTCGGAGCCGTTCGCGATCGTCTTCACGGGGCCTCGTGGCTCGAGGCCGCGCGCCTCCTCGGCGATCGCCTCGGAGACGGCGACGATCCCATCCGCCCGGCGGGCGACGAGTCGGGCGACCCGCTCGCCCGTCCACTCCTTCGCGCGCACGAGCCGGCTCTCGGCCCGGCGATGCGGGTGGGCGACGAGCGAGTCCCGGAGGTCGGCGACCCAGGTCACGCCCGTCGCGCGCTGCGCGACCGCGCCGACGAGGTGGACGGACGCGGGCGGCGAGGTCGTGATCACGACGTCGATCCCGTGGCGCATCACCAGCCGGATCGCGGCGCGGTCGGCCGTCAGGTTCCAGGTCACGTTCTCGTCAGGGACGAGCAGGCGCCGGCCGAGGGCGCGCGCATGAACGACGCCGCGGCGAAGGCCGGTGACCCCGTGGAGCTCCTCCGCCAGCTTGCGGCCGCTCGGGCCGACGTACCGCGCCCGGTGGACGATCGCGTCCGGCGGCAAGGGCGCGTCGTCGCGGTGCAGCCAGCGGGAGTCGTCGGGCGTCAGCACGTGCGTCACGACGCCGAGCTCGGGCAGGTGGGTCGCCAGCTTGAGCGGCCGTTGGACTCCTCCGCCGCCGGCCGGCGGGAAGTACATCGAGACGAGCAGGACCTTCACGCGACTACAGACGGTAGAGGGCGTACGTGGAGTCCGCCCACACGAGCGGCTTGTCGACCTCGAGGCGCGAACGCCTGCCGTTCACGACCAGCCAGCCGGCGCCGTAGCGGGACGTGATGTGGTAGTCGCCCGTCCGGAAGAACTGCTCGACGTCGCGCCTGCGCGCGTACGGCCGGTTCTCGTGCGTGTCCGCGACGTGGCCGGGCGGCGCGGCGACGATGTAGACGGGCGCGTAGGCAGCGATCCGGTAGCTCGTCTCCAGGTGCGAGAAGACCGTCGCCCCCTCGGGGACGTACGTGTTGAGCGCCCTGACGAGGCCCGGTGACAGCGCCGGGCCGCGAGCCTCGCGGTCCGACCACTCGAGCGACGCGTGTGCGGCGACCGGAATCACGAAGAGGACGGCCGCGGCCGCGGTGATCAGCCCTCGCCGCTCCAGCGGCTCCACGAAGCGGCGGATGAACGGGGCGGCCACGAGGGCGGCGGCGCCTCCGAGCGCGGCGATCCAGCTCGCGAGCGCAGGGCCGCCGCCGCGGAACGTGTACCCGAAGTCGCCGGGATACGCCGCCTGCAGGAGCAAGCCCGCGGAGAACGCCAGCGGCAAGACGGCGGCGCTGAAGACCTCAGCGAGCACCGCGAGCCCGCCGGCGAAGGCGAAGGCGAGCGGCACGAACCCCGCCACCCGGCGCGCCTGCGAGAGCGAGACGACGTCGGCGAGGCGCGGGAAGACGAAGCGGACGAGCGTCGCCGCGAAGATCGCAATCGAGCCGCCGAGGACGAACGCGGCCCAGCGCCGCCGCGAGGCGAGCGCGGCCAGCGGGATCAGCAGGAGCGCGGCGACGGCCACGGCGCCGCTGCGGCCGAAGACCTCCGGCGCGAGGCGGTAGCTGGTCTCCGAGAAGACGTCGATCTGGCCCGCGTAGTGGTCGAAGGCGCGCCGGAGCTCTCCGCCGGTCGGCGTGTGCGACGCGGTCGCCTCGACGAGCGGGACGATCGCCACGGCGACCGCGACGCTCGGCACCGCGAGCGCGACCAGCGCGGCCGCGAGCGGCCTGTGGTCGGCGTGCGAGAGCAGCGCACGGGCAACGAGAAAGCCGCCGATCGGCAGGCAGAGGAAGACCGCGTACGTCGGGTGGACGATCGCCAGCGCCAGCCCTCCCGCCGCGATCGCGCCGAGCCAGGCCACGCGCGGCGCCACGAGATGCGCGAAGACGAGGGCGAGGACGGCCGGAACCAGCAGCTGGCGACTCGCAGTAGCCGGAAGGGCGAGGAAGGCATAGGCGCCTCCCTTTCCCGGGGAGAGCCCGATCAGCGCGGCCTGGGCGAGCACCAGCGCGAAGGCGATCGAGCGCGAGCGGAAGAGCGCCACGCCGGCCTCGTAGACCAGCGCGAACGCGAGCGGCGCGAGGACGCTCGCCTCGTGCAGCACGACGAGGGACGGATCGACCCCCGCGAGCCGGGCGACGAGCGCAAGGAATCCGTGCCAGAGCGGAAACGCATAGCCGGGATGGAGCCCGCCGTCGCGGAACTCGCTGACGGACGAGAGCGAGAGATCGTCGAAGACCTCGAGCTTGCGGACGCGGGCGAGATGGAAGAGCCCGTCGCCCTCGATCGGGGCGGCGACGTGCCAGAGGGCGACGCCGAACGCGACTCCGAGCACGAGCGCGACGAGGCTGCCCGAGGGCAGCGGCGCCGCTCCGCGCCAGACGGCGAACGGCAGGGCGACGAGCGCCACGCCCGCGAGGATTGCGAGCGCGACCTCGACCGGCGTGTGGACGACGAACACGACCGCGAGCGCGCCGGCGAGCGCGGCCAGCGAGAACGCGAGACCGGCCGCGAGCCCCGGCGTCCGCAGGGCGCGGCCGACGAGCATTCCCGGGACGAGCAGGCAGAGGGTCGCTGCCCCGAGGCGGAGCGCGAGCCCGAGGTCTTCGGCCGGGAGCAGACGCGCGAGGCCGAGAGCAGGCAAGGCGAGCAGCACGACCGGGAACCGCGCGAGGTAGCTCATCGCTCGAGCAGCTCTGGCGTCCGGCCGGACGCCAGCCAGCGGGCGGCGCTGCGGTAGGCGGCGCCGCGCTCGCCCCGGAACAGGCGGCCGCGTGCAGTGAGCGCCACGAGCATCAGCTTCCGTGCGCGCTCCGCGTCACGTTCGCCGTGGTGATCGGCGAGGAAGCGCAGGTGGCCGCGGACCTGCTCTCGGAACATCGGCCCCCAGTTCTGGGTCGTCGTCGCGCCGCCCACGTGCACGGCCTCGGCGGCGGGGAAGAACCAGGTCTTCCAGCCGGCCTGGCGCAAGCGGTAGCACCAGTCGGTCTCCTCGCTGAACATGAAGTAACGCTCGTCGAAGCCGCCGACCGCCTCCGTTGCCTCGCGCCGGACGAGGAGGACGGAGCCCATGAGGAACTCGGCCTCACGCGCCTCGTCGTGCTCGAAGCCCCCGGCGTAGAAGGCATTCAGCGCGCGTGAGCGGGGGGCCAGCTTGCGGAGGAAGAGGTACTCGGTCGCGATCCGCCATACGGTCGGGAACCCGCGCACCGAGGGCTGGAGCGTCCGGTCCGGGTTCAGCAGGCGGGGCCCGACGACGGCCGCGTCCGGCTGCGCTTCGGCGAACTCGAGGAGCGCCTCCAGCGCCCCCGGCTCGAGCCAGGCGTCCGAGTTGAGCAGGAGAAACCAGCGGCCCGACGCAATGCGCATCCCCGCGTTGTTTCCGGCGCCGAAGCCCTTGTTCTCCTGCTCGACGAGGGCGGCCTCCGGAAAGCGCTCGCGCACGAGCTCGACGGTGCCGTCGGTAGAGCCGTGGTCGACGACGATCAGCTCGGTCCCGCGCGCGCTCTCGAGCGCCTTCTCGACCCACGGCAGGGCGTTGTAGGTGACGACGATCGTCGAGACGTCACGCACGCCGGAGCGCCTCCCAGCCGAGGATCAGCGCACCCGGAACCGCCATCAGGATCGTGACGAGAAAGAACAGGAACCCGGCGGCGAACGCAGATTCCGGCGCGACGCCGAGGTTTCCGAGGAAGCTGACGAAGAACGCCTCGCGCACCGCGAGCCCGTTGATCGTGAACGGCGCGAGGAGGACGACGAAAAGAATCGGGCCCATGACGTAGTACGGCCGCGCCGAGAGGTCGATCGCGACGGACTTGCCGACGAGCCAGATCGGCAGGACACGGACGGCCTGGACGACGACCGTGAACGCGAGGAGCCAGGCCAGCAGCGCGGCATGCGTCCGGTAGGTGTGGATGCCCTCGTAGACGGCGCGGAGCGGGCGCTCCAGCCGCAGCAGCGCGAAGAGCGGGCGGAGGCGCGCCAGCGGACGACGCGCGCGCTTCGAAAAGACGACCACGCCGGCCAGGATGGTGCCGAGAACGAGCGCCCCTTCGAGCCACAGGTAGGCGCCCACGTCGTAGTCGCCGATCGCGATCACGAAGCCGACGGCGGCGAGGATCAGGGTCGCCGCTCCTCCAAGCGCCCTGTCGAGCAGGACCGAGCCGGTGATCAGCCCGCCCTGCCCGGGATGGCGTCGCGCCGTCTCGAACACCCGGACCGCGTCGCCGCCGATCGACGTGGGAAGCACCTGGCCGGCCGCATAGGACACGAAATACGTCCGGGTGAGCCATGACAGCGGCTCGTGGACTCCCTTGGCCGCGAGCAGCTTCTCCCACCGCCACGCGAGCGGAACGGTCGTGACGACCATGATCGCGGCCGCGGCCGCGAAGTACGCGAGGTCGGCGTCGGCGAGCACGTCGATCGCCGTCCCCAGGTCGATCTTCCAGACGAGATACGCGACGGCGAGCCCGGTGACGAGCAGCGTCAGCGCAACCCGAACCAGCCTGCGCCGAGTCACGGCCGCGAAGCGTAGTCGCCGCCGCGGCTTAGTAACAGACTGTTACTTGCCCACGAGTCGGGCGTGCACCCGCCTCAGGGCGCTGACGGCGTCCGCTATGTCCTCGTCCGAATGGGCCGGGGAAAGCGGAAGGGACAGGACTTCCGCGCCCGCTTTCTCTGCCACCGGGAGCGATACGGTCTCGTAGCGGTCTCGGTAGGCGCTCAGCCGGTGGACCGGCAGGAAGTGGACGCTCGTGCCGATCTGCTCGTCGGCGAGCAGGCGCTGGTAGTCGTCGCGCGTGCCGCCCGCGAGCTCTGCGTCGACGCGCACGACGTAGAGGTGGAGCGCGTGCGTGTCACGCGCGTCCCGGGCCAGCGGCTCGATCCCGGTTAGCTCGGCGACGGCCGCGTCGTACGCCGAGAAGTGGCGCGCACGGATCGCGCGGTGGGCCGCCAGCTTCTCGAGCTGCACGAGCGCGATCGACGCCAGGACGTCGGAGAGATTCGCCTTGTAGCCGGGCACGGGGATGTCGTAGAGCGAGCCGTGGCCCCGGCGCATGACGCGGAGGTCGTCGATCGCTGCGGCGAGGTCGTCGCGGTCCGTCGCGACGAGCCCGCCCTCCCCCGCGGCGACGTTCTTCGTCGCGTAGAGCGAGAAGCAGGTCGCGTCGGAGAGCGCGCCGAGCTTGCGCCCCCGGTAAGACGACTCGACCGCGTGCGCCGCGTCCTCCACGACCGGGACGCCGAGCTCCCAGAGCGGCTCGAGGTCGCACGGCTGGCCCGCGAGGTGCACGGGGAGGATCGCCTTCGTCCTCGGCGTGACGGCGGCCCTCGCCGCCTGCGGGTCGAGATTCAGATCGCCGTAGCGGACGTCGGCGAACACGGGCCGTGCGCCCGTGTGGACGATCACGTTCGCGGTCGCGGGCCACGTGATCGGCGTAGTGACGACCTCGTCGCCCGCGCCGACGCCGAGCGCGACGAGCGAGAGATGGAGCGCGGCGGTCCCGGACGAGAGAGCCAGCACGTGCTTCACGTCGAGATACTCGGCGAACCGCTCCTCGAGCTCGCGTGCACGCGGCCCGGTCGTCAGCCACCCGGAGCGGATCGTGTCCGCGACCGCCGCGATCTCCTCCTCGCCGACGGCCGGCGGCTGGAAGCCGAGGAAGCTAGACCGCGACGCCGGCATCGACGACGTCGAACCGTATGCGCGAGGCCGCGTCGGCCGCCCGCGCGAGCGCCTCGTCGCGCGACGAGCCGATCGCGAGCAGCGCGCCGGCGCGATCCGAGCCGATCCGCAGCGGCCCGAAGACATGTCCAGGCCGGCGGTACACCCGCGCCCAGCGGACGCCGTCCAGCGCCTCCGCCTCGTCGAGCCCGCGCACGGCGTCGAGCATCCCCTCCCGCGCGACCAGGAAGCGCACGCACGCCCCGCCGACCTGCGCGGCGGGAGTCGGCGGCGCCACCTCCTCGCCCAGCGCGGCCGACAGCGCGAGCGCGTTCAGGTCGACCCCGAGCGCCGCCTCGCAGAGCTCGGCGTCGTGACCGCCGCCGAGGCGCGCTGCGAGCTCGATCACCGTTGGGCCCTTCGGCCCGACTTTCACCTGCGTGTAGGTCGGGCCGTCGGTGATCCCGAGCGCCTCGGCGGCTCGTCGCGCGACGTCCGCGACATCATGCGGCGACGGCCATACGTGGGCAAGCGCGACGCCGAAGGCGGGCGGATCCGCCGTCAGCCGATCGGTGACGGTCAGCGGGACGAACGCACCCGCGATCGAGAAGGCGTTGACGGTGATCTCGGGGCCCTCGACGTGCTCCTCGACGAGGACGTGGCCGGAGCGCGACGCGGCGCGAGCTGCCCGGATCGCCGCATCGAGCTCGCGCCGCTCGCGCACGAGGGTCAGGCCGCGCTGCCCCTGCCGGTCGGGCGCCTTGACCACGCACGGCAGGTCGAGAGCCTCGCCGCCGTCGTCCAGCACGCGCGATCGGGGCTGCGGCACGCCGGCCTCGGCAAAGCGCTCGCGCTGGCGCTGCTTGTTCGTGGCGAGAACGGCGGCGGCCGGCGAGAGCGGATGCGGAAGCCCGAGCCCGCGCGCCACGCGGGCCGCGATCGCGACCGGAAAGTCGATCCCGGGCGCGATCACCGCGTCCACGCGCTCCGCGCGGGCCAGCCGGTCGATCCCGCGCTCGTCCTCGGTCGACACGATCGCGCGGCGATCCGCGTACGCGAACCCGGGCGCGGACGGATCACGGTCGACCGCGATCACGAACAGGCCGCGCTCCCGGGCGGCCGCGAGGAGGCCGATCTGGGCCGGACCGGCCCCTAGGACGAGAAGGCGCGTGCCTCGGCCCCGAGGATCGCCCGCCACCAGGCCTCGTTCTCGCGGTACCAGGAGACCGTGCGCTCGAGCCCGTCCTCGAACTGCGTCCGCGCGCGCCACCCGAGCAGGCGCTCCGCCTTGTCGGTCGAGCCGATGTGCCGGCGCACCTGGCCGGGACGCTCGTCGACGTTCTCGCGCAGCGTCGAGGGGCGGCCGAGAATGTCCAGAACACGCTCCGCAATCTCGGCGACTGGGATGTCGACCCCGGTCGCGACGTTGATCGTCTCGCCTGCCACCACCTCGACCGGCGCCTCGATGATCGCCTCGATCGCCTCGGCGTCGTCGTCCACGTACAGCCAGTCGCGGCTCGCGCAGCCGTCGCCGTGCACGGTCAGCGGCTCGTCGTCGAGCGCTTGCGTGATGAACCGGGGGATCACCTTCTCGGGGTGCTGCCGCGGCCCGTAGTTGTTGAACGGCCGCACGATCACGACGGGCAGGTCGTATGTGACGCGGTACGCGTACGCAAGCCGGTCGGCGCCGGCCTTCGTCGCCGCGTACGGCGAGCGCGGGTCGAGCGGGTGCTCCTCGTCCATGGGCTCGTAGCGCGCCGTTCCGTAGACCTCGCTCGACGAGATCAGGATGAAGCGCTCGACCGGGGCCTCGCGGATCGCGTCGAGGAGGATCTGCGTGCCCTCGACGTTCGTCGTCACGAATTCTCGTGCGCCTTC
>DATFQE010000098.1:0-9081 GCA_035264445.1 Gaiellaceae bacterium
GCCGAGGTAGCCGGCGTCGTCCAGGCGATTGGCGCCGAGGTAGGAGTTCAGCTTCGCGAAGTTCGCGAGCGGGTGGAACTGCAGCCCGTGCCCGGGAAAGGCGCGGTAGACGACGCCCTCGTCGTCCTGCGTGTCGCGGCCGGAGGCAAGCGGGCCGTGGTCGGCAAAGTAGTCGGCGTTGAACTCGAGCATCGAGAAGAGCGTCAGCGCACGTGGGCGGTTGTAGGTCTGCGACTGGGCGGCGACGTCCCGGATCACCCCCTCGAGCTCAGCGGCGCGCGTCCCGCTGAGCTTGCCCCAGATCGAATAGGCGCGCGTGAGGCTCGCCCGGTACGTCACCGCGGCCTCGGGATCGAGATGTCCGCGGGAGACGGCCTGGTCGAGCCCCCTGCGGGCGTTCGCGACCTCGACGCCGAGCTTCGGCGCGGACGACGCGCTCGGGGCAAGGACCGCGAGCGCGCCCACGACGCAGGCGAGCTTGAGAATCAGGCGCATCACGTTCAGAGTCGGACGAACGTGCCGAAGAAGGTAGCCGCTACTGACGGATCCTTACGAAGCCATTACTTCGGGCGAAAGCGCTTTTTCAAGAGAGGAGTCGGCTTTGCCGGCTCCGTTCACGTTCAGAAGAACCTGAAGGAGGGGTCCCACAGGGGAACCACGGGTTCCCCTGTGCTCAGGCCATCACTTCGACGCGGCGCTCCTCGGGGGAGAGGCGGCCCTCGAGCCGGAGCACCTCGCGCAGCGCGCGGATGGAGACCTCGATCTGGTCGAGCGAAGGCTCGCGGGTCGTCAGCCGCTGCAGCCAGAGGCCCGGCGCGAGCAGAGTCATCAGGATGCGGTTGTCGGTGTGGTTGCCCGCGAAGCGGATCAGCTCGTAGGCGATCCCGGCGATCAGCGGCAGGAGCAGGATCCGGCTCGCAATCAGCCAGTACCACTCGGGACGCCCGAAGAACGCGAAGACGAAGATCGCGATCACCATCACCCACAGCAGGAACGCCGTTCCGCAACGCGGGTGGATGAGGCTGAAGCGCTGGACCTTCTCCGGCACGAGCTCCTCGCCCGCCTCGTAGGCGTTGATCGCCTTGTGCTCGGCCGCGTGGTACTGGAACACGCGCCGTAGGTCGGGCAGCAACGAGATCAGGACGATGTACGCGATGAAGATGCCGACCCTGATCACGCCCTCGACGACGACGAACGAGCCCGTGCCGTCGATGGGGAGCCAGCTCGTCAGCAGCGCCGGTGTGACCTTGAACAGCATGATCGCGAAGCCGATCGCCAGAGCGAACGCGAAGATCAGGCTGCCGCGGGAGAGCTCAGTCGAGACCTCCTCGTCGTCACCCTCCTCCTGCGCGGCGTAGTTGGCCGAGATGGCGAGCGCGCGGAACCCGATCGAGAGCGACTCGCCGAGCGCGATCACGCCGCGGATGATCGGAAGCCGGAAGAGCCGATGCCGCAGCATGACCGAGCTGATCTGGCGGTCGACCTGGGCGATCTCGCCGTCGGGCTTTCGCACAGCGAGCGCCCAGTTCGACGGGCCGCGCATCATCACGCCTTCGAGGATTGCCTGACCCCCGATCGGAGCGCTCATGTGGTGAAGGGCCCTTAGCCCCGACGCGCGCCGCCGGCGCGCTCGAGGCGGCGCTGGAAGCGCTCGACACGCCCACCCGAGTCGAGCAGCTTCTGCTTGCCCGTGTAGAACGGGTGGCAGTTCGAGCAAATCTCGACGTGGAGCTCGGGCTTCGTGGACCGCGTTTCGAACGTGTTCCCGCAGGAGCACGTCACGGTGGCGAGGACGTAGTCGGGATGGATGTCGGCCTTCATCGCCCGGCCAGGATAGCAACGGCCGTCGCGGTCGCCACGTTGCCGCCCGAGACCACGAGCACAACGGACTCGTCCTCCTCGTGCGGGACTTTTCCCGCCAGGAGCGCCGCGGTCGCGGCCGCGCCCGCCGGCTCACACGCGAGCTTGGCGCGGCCGTAGAGAAAGCGGGTCGCCTCCGCGATCTCGTCCTCAGTGACGAGCACGACGTCGTCGACGAGCTCGCGGACGATCGGCAGCGTGTTCTCGCCGGCGAAGGGCGCGTTGAGGCCGTCCGCGACCGACACCGGGTCGATGCGGACGGGCTCACCCGCCTCCAGGGCGGCGTGCATCGCGTTGGACCTCTCCGGCTCGACCCCGATGATGCGCGCCTGCGGCCGGCGCCCCGTGACGGCCGTCGCCACGCCGGCGATCAGCCCGCCGCCGCCGATCGGCACGACGACGACATCGACGTCCGGGACGTCCTCGACGACCTCGAGCCCCACCGTCCCCTGGCCCGCGATCGTCGCCCGCGAGTCGAACGGATGTACGAGCGTGCGGCCGGAGTCGGCGGTCAGCTCGGCAAGGCGGTCGAACGCCTCGACGGGCCCGTTCGCCGCCAGGTCGACGTCGGCCCCGTACGCGCGCGTCGCCTCGATCTTCTGCTCGCTCGCTCCCTGCCACATCACGAGCAGGGCGGAGATGTCCTCGAGCGCGGCGCCGTACGCGAGTGCGGCGGCATGGTTGCCCGCGGAGATGCCGATTACGCCGCGGGCCTTCTCGTCCGGCGAGAGCGCGGCGAGGTTGGTCAGGACACCGCGCGGCTTGAACGACCCTGTGCGCTGGAAGAGCTCCGCCTTGAGCCGAATACGGGCGCCGGTCAGCTCCGAGAGCGTGCGCGAGGTGAACGTCGGCGTGCGGTGCAGGCGGCCGCCGATTGCCTGGCGAGCACGCTCGACGTCCTCCGGCGAGACCGCGGTCGCAGCGTCGCGGTCTGCTTCATCCGCGCGAGCTTCACGCATTCGGCGCATTCTCGTGCGTCTTTCGTGCGGCCACGCTGAGTACGATCGCATCGGGGAGGAGGCTGGGCGAACCGAACCACAGGACGGTCGGCCGATTGGCGAAACCGGGGCCTACGTCTGGGTGTACTCGGGGCCCGAGCCGCCCTCCGGCGGCGTCAGGCGGCCGGCCTTGGCGGTGATCGCGCCGCACTGAACGCAATTCGACGGCGTCACCTGGACGCGAACCGTGCCGTCGCCGTCGCTGTCGCCGATCTCGTAGACGTGCGCCGGGCACATCGACTGCCACAGCTCGCCGAGCTCGCGGGGGACCTGCTCGCGAATCCGGATGTGGTTCGGCTGGTCGTCGCGCGTCCGATTTCCCGAGGCGTAGACGGACGAGAGCTTGTCGAAGATCAGCGTTCCGTCCGGCGACGGGTACTGCGCCGCGCGATTCGTGCGCATCAGGCTCTGCGCGGTGTCGCTTTCGAGGCGCGCGTCCTTTCGGGGGACGCGTCCCTTCGACGCGGTGGCCATCCCCGCGAGCGCGCCGCCCATCCAGAAGCCCCGGCCGAACGCCGGGCGCATGTTGCGCACTTCCCACAGGTCCTGCCAGACGAAGCTCTCGCGTAGCGAGTCGTCGTAGCGGGAGAGCGACCGGGCCGGCGTCATCCCGGGCTGGAGCGCCGCGTACGCGGCCTCGGCCGCGAGCCGCCCGGACTCCACGGCGTAGTGAATCCCCTTGAGCGCAGGGACGTTCACGAGACCTGCTCCGTCGCCGCAGAGCAGGAGCCCCGACGCGTGGAGGCGCTTCGGCACGGCGAGCAGACCCCCCTCCGGAATCGTTTTCGCCCCCCATTGCACGCGCTCGCCGCCGGCGAGAACCTTCCGCACGAGCTTGTGCGTCTTGAGCTCCTGCAGCAGATCGTGCACCGACAGCTCGGCGTCGCGGTAGTCGAGGCCGACGACCATCCCGACCGTGACGAGGTCCTCGCCCATCGGGTAGATGAAGGAGCCGCCGAACTCGCGGAACCGCTTGCCGCCGCGCAGCGGCCAGCCCATGGTGTGGATGACCCGGTCGAGCGGCCTCGCGACCTTCCAGACCTCCTTGACGCCGAGCGCCCAGACCTGCGGGCTGTCGCCCTCGAGGCCGAACCGGTCGATCGCGACGCCTGTGAGGTGGCCCTGCGTCCCCTCGGCCAGCACCGTGACCCGCGCGGTCATGTCCGAGCCGGGCTCGAAGTTCGACAGCGGCTCGCCGCCCCGCCCGCGGCCCTTGTCGCCGGTCCGCACGCCCCGAACCCGCCCGTCCTGGACGAGCAGCCGTTCCGCGGCGGTCTCGGGGAGGACGATCGCTCCGCCCGCTTCGGCCTCCTCCGCGAGCCAGCGCCCGAGCTGCGAGATCGACGCCACGTAGTTGTGGTGATTCCGCATCGTCGGCGGCGCCGGGATGCGGAGCGCGCCGCCCTTGGTCAGGTAGTAGACGGCCTCGTCCTCCACCGCGCCGTAGAACGGCATGTCCGCAACCGCGCGCCGATCGCGGAAGAGGCGTCGGAGGGAGCGGGGGTTGACGACGGCGCCGGAGAGCAGGTGCGATCCCGGCTGCTTGCCCTTCTCGAGCACCGCGACCGGGACATCCCCGAGGCGCTCGCGCGTGCCCGGGTCCTCCTCGAGCAGCTGCCCGAACCTGATCGCGCACGCGAGCCCCGCCGGCCCGGCGCCGACGATCAGGACGCCGACGTCGATCCGCTCCTCGGGTGGGTCGCTCGGCTCCGCGACGTACTCGCGGTAGTCGAACGGCGGAGGAAAATCACCCGGTCTCACGCGGCCGCCCGCTCTCGAGGCCCGAGCGCGTTGAGCGCGTGATCCTGGGACGCGAAGCGTTTAACGGCCACGGCGCGCGCGCACGAGCTCGGTCAGCTTCGGAACTATCTCGTTCAGGTCGCCCACGACGCCGAGATCGGCGAAGTCGAAGATCGGCGCGTTCGGATCCTTGTTGATGGCCACGATCGTGCTCGAGCTCTGCATCCCGACCTTGTGCTGGATCGCGCCCGAGATGCCGCACGCCACGTAGAGCTTCGGCGCCACGGACCTGCCGGTCTGGCCGACCTGGGCGGAATACGGATACCAGCCGGAGTCCACGACTGCGCGCGTGGCCGCGACCGCCCCGCCGAGCGCCTGGGCGAGCTCCTCGACGAGCGTGAACTTCTCGGGGCCGCCGAGACCGCGGCCGCCCGCGACGATCACATCCGCGTCTTCGATCGAGGGGCCGGTCGACTCCTCGTGCGCCTGCTCGACCATGACCGCCGCGCTCGAGAAGTCCTCCAGCCGCGGGTCGAACGTGCGGACGTCAGCCTCACCGCCCGTCTCCTTCGGCTCCAACGCCCCCGAGCGGAACAGCGCGATCCGAGGCGCGGCGGTCCACCCCACGTCGGCGACGACCGTGTCCCCGAGGGCGGGCCGCTTGCCGACCAGGCGGCCGTCCTCGCTGACCAGGTCGACCAGGTCCCAGTTGAGGCCGGCGTCGAGCCGCGCGGCGAGGCCCGCGGCAACGTCCGCGGACAGCACCGACGCTGCGAACAGGATCGTGTCGAACCCCTGCTCGCCCACGAGCTGCGCGAGCGCGTCCACGCGCGGCTGCGGAAGCGGCTTTTCGAACGCGGGGTCGTCCGCCACGAAGACCGTGCCGGCGCCGAAGCCGCCGGCGCCCTTCGCCAGCTCCTCCACGCCCGAGCCGAGCACGACCGCGGCGACATCGTCGCCGCCCAGCTCCGAGGCTTTGCAGAGCGCGCCGAGCGAGCCCTTCTGGAGCTCCCCTTCGTGGTGCTCGAGGAAGACGAGAGTCGCCATGCCTAGATGAGCTTCCGCTCCGAGAGGTAGTCGACGATCTTCTCGGCGGCGCTGCCGTCGTCCTCGATCTTGACCGAGTCGCCTCGCGGAGGCGGGTCGCCGACGGCGTAGACCTCCGTGCGCTTGCCCGCCTCGCCGATCTCGTCGGCGCTGAGCCCGAGGTCCGACGACGTGACGGTGTCCTGCGGCTTCGATTTCGCGCCCATGATTCCCTTCAGCGAGGGGTAGCGTGGCTCGTTGATGGCATCGGAGACGGCGATCACGGCCGGCAGTGGCGCCTCGATCACGTCGTAGCCGAACTCGGTCTGTCGCTTCCCGCGCGCCTTGCCGTCCGACAGGGTCAGCTCGGCGACCTGCGAGATCACCGGCCGGCGGAGCTTCTCGGCGACGGCGGCCCAGAGGACGGCGCCGTCGGAGTCGCTCGACTGCTGGCCGAAGAGCACGAGGTCGGGCTCCTCGCGCGCGAGCGCGGCCGCGAGCGCCTTCGCGGTTCCGAGCAGATCCGAGCCCTCGGCGGCCTCGTCGGTCACGAGGACGACGCGGTCGGCGCCCATCGCGAGCGCCTTCCGCAGCGACTCCGCGGCCTTGGCCGGCCCCATGGAGACGAGCACCACTTCACCGCCTTCGCCGCCCTCCTTGATCCGGAGCGCCTCCTCGACGGCGTGGACGTCGAACGGGTTGATCGCGCCCTCGACCGAGCGGTCGAGGCGCTTCGTCTGGGGGTCGAGGCGCTTCGGCGCCGCCGCGTCCGGCACCTGTTTCACGCACACGGCGATCTTCATCGAGGGGGGACTCTAACGTCGCGGTGTCGAATGACCGATAGCGGAACTGTCTGCTAGCGTGCCGCCCTTCGCGCGCGAACCGGAGCCCCTCGATCAGCCACCGGACGACAGCCCGAGGTCTCTTCCTCACCCTGCTTCTCGGCCTCGCCGCCGGGTCGGCTGCGGCGCATCCGCCCGAGCTGCCTCCGATCCCGACGCAGCCCTCGCAGGCGCTGCCGAAGGCGGTGTTTCCCGTCCTCGGGCCGGCGACCTACATCGACGACTTCGGCGATCCGCGCCACCAGGGCCGGCACGAGGGGATCGACATCATGAGCGTCCGCCGCGCTCCCGCGCTCGCGGTCGAGAGCGGCAGCGTCGAGTTCAACTCGGGCGGCTGGGGCTGCATGCTCTACCTCCTCGGCGACAGCGGCGCGAAGTACCTCTACGTCCACCTCAACAACGACCTGACGATGAAGAACGACAACCGCGGCAAGTGCGTCGCGGGCGTCGCGTTCGCGAAGGGGCTCAGGAGCGGCCAGCGCGTCGAGGTCGGCCAGCACATCGGGTACGTCGGCGACTCGGGCGACGCGGACGGGATCCAGCCCCACCTGCACTTCGAGCGCCACCCGGGTGGAGGCGCGGCCACGAACCCGTTCCGCTACCTGAACCGGCTCCCGCGACTGCTCTATGCGGCTCCGGCCGGCTCCCAGGTGAGCCTCGCCCTGCGAGCGACCGTCGTCTCGACGGTGCTGCCCGACAAGCTCCGGATCCGGGTGCAGTCCGCCCGGCCGTACCCCGACGGCGCGCGTGTCGATCACAACGGCCGCGGTGCGACGGTCTCGGTCCCCGAGACGGCGACCTTCGAGATGCGGAACGGCTTCCTCGCCGTCCCGAACCTCGCGTTGCTCAAGCGAGGCGATCCGGTCGTCGTCTGGACCGAGCTGGCTGTCTCCACGATGAACTCGCAGCTCGGCCGCGGGCTCGTCGCCGACCGCGTGCAGCTGCTCCCGCCTCCGCCGCCGGCGAAGAAGAGCTAGCGCCCCCGGAAACGCGCTTCGCGCTTCTCGACGAACGCAGTGAGGCCCTCCGTCGCGTCCTCGCTCGCGAAGAGGTCGCCGAAGCGCTCGCCCTCGCGTTCGAGGTTGACGGCATGGTCGCCGCCGAGCGCGCGGTTGATCGCCTCCTTGGCCGCCGCCAGCGCAATCGGGCCCTTCGCCGCGAGCGATTGCGCGACCTCGAGTGTCTTCGGCAACAGCTCGTCCGGCTCGAACACGGCGTTCACCAGCCCCCGCTCGCGCGCCTCGTCGGCGGCCACGAGCCGGCCGGTCAGGATCAGCTCCTTCGCATAGCCGAGCGTCGTTGCGCGGGCGAGCCGCTGCGTCCCGCCCCAGCCGGGGATGATCCCGAGGTTGATCTCCGGTTGGCCGATCCGCGCAGCCGTCGACGCGTAGCGAAGGTCGCAGGCGAGCGCGAGCTCGCAGCCGCCTCCGAGGGCGAAGCCGTTGATGGCGGCGACGGTCGGCTTCGGCATCGTCTCGAGCAGGCGTGCCGCCTCGTGGCCGAGCGCGCCCCAGGCCTTCGCGTCGTCGACGCCGAGGCCGCTCATGTACTTGATGTCGGCGCCCGCGACGAAGGCCTTGTCGCCCGCGCCGGTGAGCACCACGACGCGGGCCGCCTCGTCGTCGGCAAGCTCACGGAGGCGGTCGCGAAGCCCGGTGAGCGTCTCGAGGTCGAGCGCGTTGAGCGCGTCCGCGCGGTTGACGGTGACGACGGCGACGCCGTCGCCGCGGGAGACGTCGACGCTTATGTCGGCGCTCCGACCCGCTCGCGCAGGAAGTCGACGATCTCGGCGGTCGGCGCCCCAGGGGTGAAGATCTCGGCCACGCCCTGGTCCTTGAGCGCGTCCGCGTCCTCGCGCGGAATCGTGCCGCCGACCACGACGAGCACGTCCTCTGCCCCGTTCTCGCGCAATCCGTCCAGGATCCGTGGCACGAGCGTCATGTGGGCGCCGGACAGGATCGAGATTCCGACCGCGTCGGCGTCCTCCTGGATCGCCGTTTCCACGATCTGATCCGGAGTTTGGTGGAGCCCGGTGTAGATGACCTCCATCCCCGCGTCGCGGAGGGCGCGGGCAATGATCTTCGCGCCGCGGTCGTGGCCGTCGAGCCCGGGTTTTGCAATTACCACACGAATTTTGCCCGCCACTTAGGGCAGTATAGGAACGTGAAATTGACCGTCGTGGGGTCGTCCCCAGCGTGGCCGAACCCCGGCGGCGCTCAATCCGGGTATCTGATCGAGGGCCCTGGAAGGCTGCTGCTCGACTGCGGCCCGGGTGTGCTGGCGCGCCTGCGTGAGCGCTACGCGGAGAACGGCTGGCCGCGCATCGACGCCATCGTCGTGACGCATTTCCACCTCGACCACTGGGGCGATCTCGTCCCGTGGGTCTGGGGCCTGATGGTCGGGCCGGCGCGGGAAGAGGACCCACCCGTGCTGTGGGTCCCGCCGGGCGGCCGGGAGGAGCTGCGCGCGCTCGGGACGCGGCTCGGGATGCCCGACATGTTCGAGACGACGTTCCGCCTGCGCGAGTACCGCGAGTCGGAGCCCTTCGACGCGGCCGGCCTCGAGGTCAGGGCGCTTCGGCTCCCGCACTACACCCTCGAGACGTACGGATTCCG
>DATFQE010000099.1:0-3064 GCA_035264445.1 Gaiellaceae bacterium
CGGAATCCGCGACGCGGTGGATGGCGCTCCTGTTCGCGGGCGGGTCGGCGTGCTTCGTCGTCGCGTCGCTGCCCGGATTCGTGCAACTCGCGGGCTCGGCGGTCGCCGGCATCGTCTACTTCGTCGGCTCGCTCCAGTTCACGTCGGCCGCGTCGATCCAGTGGCTCCTGACGATCCGCCGCGTGAACATCGACTGGGCGAGCAGTGCCATCCAGTTCGTCGGGACGCTCCTGTTCAACCTCAACACCTACGACGCGCTGCAGAAAGGACTCGACGCGAACTCCTACGATCGGCTCGTCTGGACGCCGGACCTGGTCGGATCGTTGTGCTTCCTGATCTCGAGCTACCTCGCCTACGGCGTGGCGAGCGGCGGCTTCTTTGCTCGGCCGCGGCGAAGCCGGGATTCGGTGATCGCGACGCTCAACCTCGCGGGCTCGATCGCGTTCGGGATCGCCGCGATCGCCTCGTTCTGGGTTCCCTCGTCGGGAACCATCGTCGACCTCGCCGTCGCGAACAGCTTCACGGCGCTCGGCGGCCTCTGCTTCCTCGTCGGGGCGATCCTCCTCCTTCCCGGCGGAGCGCCTTCACCCCAGCCGGATGATGATCAGCAGCTCGTGGCCGCGTAGCTTGACCGCATGCGAAGGATTTCCGGGCTCATCGTCGTCGGGATGACGGCCGTCGCGCTCGCCGCCGGCTGCGGCGGCGACGACGACAGCAGCTCCTCGGAGACCACCGACTGGGCAAACGGCGTCTGCGAGGCGATCTCGACCTGGGGCGACTCGGTCAAGTCGACGGGCGAGTCGCTGCGGAGCGGCGCCACGAACGCAGACGACCTGCGCGAAGCCGTGGACGAGTTCGAGCAGGCGACGCGAACGTTCGTGGACGACCTGAGAAAGCTCGGCGAGCCCGACACCGAGGCGGGCGACAAGGCACAGGAGGAGATCGAGCAGCTCGCCGACGACGTGGACGAGAACGTCTCGAAGATGAAGGACGCGGCCGACGAAGCCTCCGGCGCCAGCGGAGTCCTCGAAGCCGCGACCACGATCAGCGGCACGCTCTCCACGATGGGCCAGCAGCTGTCGTCGACGTTCGCCGAGCTCGAGCAGCTCGACGCGGAAGGCGAGCTCGACCAGGCATTCAGGGACGCCGACGCGTGTGACGAACTCTCGGACGAGGGTTCGTGAGCTCGACGATCGTCGTCGGGTACGACGGCGAGGAGCCGGCGGCTCGCGCTCTCGACCGCGCGATCGAGGAGGCCCGTTCCGCGCAGGCGAAGTTGCTCGTCGTGTCGGTTGCGGAGATGCCGCTCAACCCCGAGGGCTTGCAGAACTTCGGCACGCTGGACGACTCGCCCGCGCGGATGGTCCTGATCGAGCCGGCGGAGCTGGAGCCGATGCTCGAGGAGGCGCGGGTGAAGGTCGAGGCTGCCGGGCTCTCAGGGGATTTCGTCTGGGCGGCCGGCGAGCCGGCCAGCGCCATCGTCGGCGCGGCGAAGGAGCGCCACGCGCGGCTGATCGTCCTCGGTTCCCACCACCACGGCATGTTCAGCCGCCTGATGGGCGGCGACGTCGGCGACGCGGTCAAGCGCGACGCGGGCTGCGACGTCCTCGTCGTCGAGTGAGCGCCTAGACCGTCGTCACGGGCTCGCCGGTCGAGTCCGCGTACGCCTTGCCGACGGCGTCGGCGTTGGCCTCGCCATTCGGGCCGGCCGAGACCAAGAGCAGCGCCCCGGACGTCATGACGACGGCGCGGTCGAACGCGGCGCTGATCGCACTCGCCGCCTGATCACGCGAGTCGATGCTGTCGAACTGGTAGATCGTGAACGTGTCCGCAGACGTCTTCTTGCCACCGCAGTCCTTGGCGACCGCGAACGCCTGCACGTTCTGAGGGCCCTCGTCCCCGATCGATTGCGCGTATTGGTCCTGCGCCTCGCCGCAGATCTCGAGCCCCGCGTCGGCGAGGATCGTCTCCGCCGGCCGAGCGCTGTTGCCGCCACCCGAGCTAGAGCCGTTGTCGTCGTCGTCATCGCCGCCGCAGCCGGCGAGTGCTACGGACACGAGGGCGATTGCGAGCATGCCTCGCCTCGGTCGCTTCATGGTGTCGATTCCACCGGTTTGGCGAACGCACTTCATCGTGCGATTCGGGTGATCGGAGCCCTCGTTCACGACCGGCGCGAGCCGTAAGCTCTACGGATGGCGTCGGCCTTGGCGCTCGTTGCAGCCCTCTTGGAACCTGTCGCTTCGGCACCCAGCGTCGCAGTCGCGACCGCCTGAGGCGTGTTCTTCGCGCTCCCGAGCTGGGCCCTGGCCCTCCTCATCTTCCTGGTCATCGGGGGCGCCTGCGTGGCGGGATCGCTCGCCGGGCGGTACCTGCGTCGGCACACCGAGGTGCTGCGCGAGCCGATCGGTGCGCTGCAGGCAGCGCTGCTCGGGATCGTGGGACTGATCCTCGCCTTCGGCCTGACGCTCGCGGTGGGACGGTACGAGGCGCGTCGTGCAGCCGTGGTGGCCGAGGCGAATGCGATCGGTACCACGTATCTCCGTGCCCAGACGATCGCGGAGCCTGTCCGCTCCCAGTCGCTCGACCTGTTGCGCCGTTACACCGACCTCGCGGTCCGGATTTCGAAGGAGGTGCCCAGCAGCGATGCGATGAGCCGGACGGAAGCAGAGCAGCTGGTGCTCCAGCGGCGGTTATGGCGGCTCGCGGGCCAGTCGCTCGCGGCGGCGCCGGCGGCGAGCGCTCCGCGTCTCTACGTGGACAGCCTCAACGACATGATCGACCAGCAAGACGTGCGGGTCTCGACGCTGAACAACCGGGTGCCGGGCGCAGTGCTGTCCCTGGAAGTAATCGCAGCCGCGGTGGCGGTGGGCCTGCTCTCCCTCTATCTCGCGGTGCTCGGCCGCGGGCTCCTCCCGGTCGTTGCGGCGGCCGGCCTGGTCACGATGCTCCTGCTCGTGACCTTCGACCTCGACCGGCCGACGCGCGGGCTCATCGAGGTGCCGGCGACTCCACTCCAGTCGGTTCGTGCCTCGATGGCTCTGCCGCCGGCTGCGCAGGGGCCGTA
>DATFQE010000100.1:0-7139 GCA_035264445.1 Gaiellaceae bacterium
GACCTCGGTGTCTGTCTCGACGTAGGTTTCATCGCCAACGAGCCAGAGCGAACCGTTTGGGGGCACTTCCAGTGATTTGACGCGCGCGTCGGACGGGTCGAAGTCGACGTCGCGCACGACGGAAAGCTCGAGCGGCTCGCCGTCCAAATGGGCGAGAACAGAGGCAGGGACGACGAAACGTCGGACGATCCAGCCGTGAGGCCCCTCGCGTGCCTGTCTGTGCTCCTGCAGCGCTTCGGCCAGCGGCAGCTGCGCCGGCGGGAAGAGCGGCGCGTGGTCGATCAGGCGCGCGAAGAGCGCGGTTTCGACGAGACCGGGCATCCGAGCCATCTTCGCAAGATTGGAAAAGGCTTGACCGGCGCCTTACCCGGCATTGCCCGCCCGTAAGGCCGGCCGGGGCACGGTGGCTCCGCAAGCACACGGAAAGGAGGCACCATGAGCAAGCGTCTGGCGGGAATCATCGCAGCACTTCTCGTCGGCGTCGGAGTCGCCGCGGCGAGCTCGCTGACGACGAGCAACGACGACCCGGTCCCGACGAGCTCGATCTCGACCCTCGACTCGACCGGCACGACCGAGTCGACGGGCACGACGGAGACCACGTCGACCGCGACCGGCGAGGACGTCAGCGGGCCGTGCGACGAGGCCGACCACGCCAACGACCCGCGCTGCACCGGCGGCGCGACGCTGCAGGACGACGACGACCGCCAGCGGGGGCGCGACCACGCCGAGGACGACGACTAAGCGGTGACGCCGTCAGGCGGCAGGCCGTCCGGGGTGGGAGCCTCAGCCTCCAGGACGGCCGCCTCCGCCCGCAGCGCGGCGACGACGGCGAACGCAACCGCGGTCACCGGCACGGCGAGGTAGGCGCCGAGGATGCCGAAGAGCGACCCGCCGGCCGCCACGGCGAGCAGGATCACGGCCGGGTGCAGGTCGACCGTGCGGCTCTGGATGATCGGCTGGAGGAAGTTCCCCTCCAGGAACTGCACGCCGAGCACGATTCCGAGGGCGATCAGCGCGATCCACGGGCCGCCGTCGGCGAGCGCGACGAGCACGGCGATCAGCCCGGACAGCGTCGCGCCCACGAAGGGGATGAACGAGCCGAGGAAGATGATGACCGCGAGCGCAAAGGCGAGCGGAACGCCGAGGATCCAGAGGCCGATCCCGATCAGCGTCGCGTCGATCGCGGCGATCATCGCGGTGCCGCGCACGTAGCCGCCGAGGACGCGCCACGCATGCTCGCCGGCACGGTCGACGCGCCCGCGGTCGCGTTCCGGCACCCGCGCGACGATCCCCCGCCACAGCGCCCGGCCGTCGCGGAGGATGAAGTACAGGAGCGCGACGACGAGGACGATGCCGGTCAGCACCGCGATCCCGGAGCGAACCCCCGAGACGAGGTACGAGGATGTCTCGCGCCAGGCCGCGCGCACCGAGCTGTCGAGATCCTGGTCGAGCGACACGTCGAACCGACCGTTTTCGAGCCGGCGGGTCAGGTCGTCGAGGCCCTGCCGCACCGAGGCGACGAGCTCGTCGTACTCCTGTACGACCGACGCGGTCACGATCGCGACGAGGGCGGCGAGGAGGAGCAGCCCGATGATGAGCGCGCCGGCGGCGGCACCGCGCACGAGGCCGGCACGGCGTAGCCGCTCCGCCAGCGGCGTTAGCGCCGGGGCGATCGTCACGGCGACGATCGCGGGCAGCACGATCACGCGCAGGTACCAGAGCACGGCGACCACGCCCGCGATCGCCGCCACGCAGACGAGCAGGCGCCAGGCCCAGGCTGTGGCGCGGTCGAGCCCTGGCGGCACTGTCGGCACGCGGGTCACCGGAGTAGGATTCAGGAATGGACGGGCTCATGCTCTATGTGGTCTTCCTGGTCCCGCCGCTCGTCTTCGGCCTCGTCGTGCAGTGGTGGCTGAAGAAGACATTCGCGAAGTACTCAGAGGTGCCCGTTTCGGCCGGTATGAACGGCGCGCAGGTGGCGCGCACGATCCTCGACCGCAACGGCCTGTCGCACGTCCCCGTCGAGCTGTCGCCGGGCGGCGCGCTCTCGGATCACTACGACCCGCGCAAGAAGGCGCTCTTCCTGTCGGAGCCCGTGTACGCGCCCGCGACGATTGCCGCAGCGGCCGTGGCTGCCCACGAGACCGGCCACGCGCTCCAGGACTCGCGCGACTACGTCCCGCTGAAGCTCCGGTCGACGATGTTCCCGGTCGTCGCGTTCGCATCGAACGCGTGGATCTGGCTGCTCCTGATCGGCGCGTTCATGCAGGCCCTCGGCCTCGTCGCGATCGCGCTGCTGCTCTACGGGGTCGCCGTCCTCTTCCACATCGTCACGCTCCCGGTCGAGTTCAACGCGTCGCGGCGCGCGGCCGGGCAGCTGCGCGAGCTGGGGATCGTGGGCGTCGGCGCCGAGGCCGCCGGTGTGAACAGCGTGCTCAAAGCGGCGGCGTTGACATACGTGGCCGGCGCGCTGGCGGCGATCACACAGCTGCTCTACTACGCACTCGTCTTCTTCGGCGACGATTAAGCGCGGGCTCCTGGATGGAGTCGACCAAGGCCGACGAGATCGCGTACGCCCTGGAGGAGGAGATCGTCTCGGGGCAGATCGAGCCGGGCTCGATCCTCCGCCAGGAATCGCTCTCGGAGCAGTACGGGGTCTCCCGGACGCCGATTCGCGAGGCGCTGCGGCGACTCGCCGCGCTCGGGCTCGTCCAGTTCGTCCCCAACCGCGGCGTCCGCGTCCGCACGCTCTCGCGTGAGGAGCTGCGCGAAGCGTTCCTCGTGCGCGCCGAGCTGGAATCGTTGGCGACCGCGCTCGCGGTTCCACGCTTCGACGACGAAGCGTTGGCCGAGCTCGACGCCGCCGAGCGGCGCTTCGCGGAGCTCACGGGTGAGCTGCGGGCTCAGGCGCGCGAGGGCGGCCGGACGCACAGCGCGATCGTGGGAGAGTGGGTGCACGCGAACCACGCGTTCCACGACGTCATCTACGAGCGCGCGAACGCGCCCTACATCGTCCGCCTGGCCAAGAGCGCGCGACGGACGTTCTTCGGCCAGACGACGTGGGCGGTCGGCTCCGAGCTCGACGACCTCTACGTCAAGAACCAGCGCGAGCACTCGGCGATCCGCGGCGCGATCGCGGCGGGCAGCGTCGACGGCGCGCGCTCCGTGGCCCGCGACCACGTGCTCCATTCGGGCCATCTGCTCGAGGTGATCCTCGACCAGGTCGAGCGGTCGCCCCGAACGACTAGCGTCGCGTAACGCCCTCCTCCGTCACGTACGCGGTCACGAGCTCCGCGGGCGTGACGTCGAAGGCGCGGTTCTCGACGTTGACGCCGGCCGGCGCCAGCCGCCGCCCGCCGATGACGGCGACCTCCTCCCCGTCGCGACGCTCGACCGGGATCGCGTCGCCGTTCGGTGTCTCCGGGTCGAACGTGGAGACGGGCGCCGCGACGTAGAACGGGATCCCGTGATGGCGCGCGAGGACGGCGAGGCCGTAGGTGCCGATCTTGTTCGCGACGTCGCCGTTGGCTGCGATCCGGTCGGCGCCGACGATCACGGCGTCGACCTCGCCCGAGGACATCAACGTCCCCGCCATCGCGTCGGCGACGAGCGTGTGCGGGATCCCGAGCTGCTGCAGCTCCCACGCCGTCAGCCGCGACCCCTGCAGGACGGGCCGCGTCTCGTCGACCCAGACGCTCGGCCGCCGGCCGGCCTCGTGGGCCGCCCGGATAACGCCGAGCGCCGTTCCGTAGCCGACGCACGCGAGCGAGCCCGTGTTGCAGTGGGTCAGAACCCGGGCGTCGTCTGCGAGCAGCTCCGCGCCGTGCACGCCGAGGCGGCGGTTCCGGTCGACATCCTCCGTGGCGATCCGGACCGCCTCGGCGGCCGGGTCGTCGGCCGCGAGCGCGAGGTCGACGCCCCAGGCGAGGTTGACGGCGGTCGGCCGCGTCGCTTTCAGGCGCCGACCAGCCTCCTCGAGCGGCTCGCCGGTGGCCGAGGCGAGCGCGACGCCCATTGCGCCGGCGGCGCCGAGTGCGGGCGCGCCGCGAACGGCGAGAGTGCGAATCGCCTCGCAGAGCTCCTCGACCGTCCGGCAGTCGAGGAACGCGAGCTCCTCTGGCAGGCGCCGCTGGTCGATCAGCCGTACGGCGCCGTCGTTCCACTCGATCGTCGGCGGGATCGTCATCGGACCGCCTCCACGGTCGCACGTACGGCCTCCTCGACGCCGCCGGGATGGCGGTACGCCTCGGAGCCGAGGAGGACCATGACACCGTCGCGCTCCCCCGCGAGCTCGATCTGCTCCGCCGCGTTCGCCGGGCCGACGCCTCCGCCGAGCACGGCGACCGAGCGCGGCACGCCGACCGCCTCTCGACACGCCTCGATCTGGAGCCGAACCTCCGCCTCGCTGTCGAAGACGCGCCCGGTGAACGAGCCGCAGAGCACGTAGTCGGACCCGAGCAGCCGCAGCAGCTGTGCCACGACCGACGGCGCCACGCCGTGCGTCAGGTTCCGCGTCCACATCGCCGCCCCCGCGCGGTGAGCGAGGATCGGGACGCCCAGCTCTGCGTCGCGCAGAAGCCGAAGGGCGTCGAGACCCTGTGCGAACGCGTCGACCATCACCGCGCCGGCGCCGAGCTCGACTGCGAGCTCGGCCCGCGCGCGGAGGCCTTCAAGCGGACCTGTGACGTTCGCCGCGTAGCGCACGTCGGTCGAGGCAACGACTTCGCGGACGCGTGCCTCGAGCGGGCACCAGTCGGGATCGCCGAGCAGCTCGTCGTCCTTGACGAGATCGGCGCCGCCCCGGCCGAGCGCTGCGGCGACCTCGCCGACCTCATGTGGTGAGAGCCCGAGCGACGGCTTCACGATCGCGCCGACGAGCACGCCGCGCGGCGCTTCGAAGGCAGGACCGCGGAAGAGGCCGGGCGGCCAGTCGGCCGAGACGAGGCGGCAGCGGCGGATCGCGGCGAGGTCGGCCCACTCCCCGGCCAGCAGCGCCGCGACGAGCATGGAGACGTCCGCGCCCCAGTTGCCCTCCGGGAACTCCAGCACCGCCCGCCCGTCGTCCGTGGAGACAACACGCCCGCGAACGAAGTCGGGGCCGTCGGCGTGCCCGACAGAGGCGACGAGCGCGAGCGACTCGGCGGCTTCCAGCGGCTCGAGCTCATACGTGACCCGGATCACCGGGGAAGCTTGCCGAAGGTGCGGTTATCCGTACCTCGGAACACAGGGAAGCCACATTCCGGCGCCGCGAGCCGCAGTTCACGATGCGTGCATGAGCTATGCAAGCGTTATCGAGCCCGGAGCCACGGCAGGCGGCCCTCCCTCCCCTGTGCAGCCGTCCCCCACGGTCATCATGGCCGCCGCCGGAGCGACATACCCCCCGCGTCAGCGCGCCGGGCTCGAAACGCCGCTCTAGAAGACGAGGTAGACGACTTCGCCGACCATCGCGGGCTTCTCGGAGCCCTCGATCTCGACCTCGGCGGCGACGTGGTACAGGACGCCCTCGCCGCGCTTCTCCGCCGACGTGATCGTGCCCTTGAGGCGAACGCGCGAGCCGGACGGCACGGGCGCGGTGAAGCGGACCTTCTCGATCCCGTAGTTGACGCCCATGCTCGCGTCGGTGACGCTGAGCATCGTCCCGAGCAAGCCGGGGAGCAGCGCCAGCGACAGGTAGCCGTGCGCGACCGTCGTCCCGAACGGCCCCTGGACGGCCTTCTCGGGATCGACGTGGATCCACTGGTGGTCGCCGGTCGCGTCGGCGAACTGCTCGATCGCGCGCTGCTCGATCGTGACCCACTCGCTGGGCTCGAGCTCCAGCCCGGCCGCGTCCTCGAGCTCTGCGAGCGTGAGCTGCTTGCTCATGCTCCGACCGCCACCTGCGAGCGGAGCGCCTTGCGGTCGAGCTTGCCCACGGGCGTCAGGGGCAGCGACGGGACGACATGGACCTCGCGCGGGTACTTGTAGCCGCCGATCCGCTCCTTGCAGAAGGCGACCAGGTCGTCCGGGCCGACGTCGTCGGAGCTGAGCTCGACGAAGGCCACGACCTCCTCGCCGTGGAGGTCGTCCGGCCGCCCGACCACGCCGGCGGCCGCGACCGCCGGGTGCTCCATCAGCGCCTCCTCGACGTCGCGCGGGAAAACGTTGAAGCCGCTGCGGATGATCAGGTCCTTCTTGCGGTCGACGACCCGGAGGTAGCCGTCGGCGTCCAGGAAGCCGAGGTCGCCGGTGTGCAGCCAGCCGTCGCGGAGCACCTCGGCGGTCAAGTCGGGCGCGTGCCAGTAGCCGAGCATGACTGCGGGCGAGCGGACGAGGATCTCCCCCACGCCCTGCCGGTCGGGCTCGTCGATCCGCACCTCGATCCCGGGCACCGGCGTGCCGACCGACCCGAGGCGCGAGCGGCCGGGCGGGGACGAGGACACGAGCGCCGACGATTCGGTCAGGCCGTAACCCTCGCGGATCTCGACGCCGGGCACTCGTCGAAGGAGCTCCTCTGCGGTCTCCGGCGCCAGCGGCGCCGCGCCCGAGACGACGTACCGAAGCTCCGAGAGGTCGTACTCCTCGAGCGGCTCGGTCAGGAGCAGCTTGAGCATCGACGGCACGACGGCGGCGATCTGGGCTCGGTGCTCCTGCGCGAGCTGGAGCCACGCCTCGGGCTGGAACCAGCGCATCAGCACGCTCGAGTGGGGCTCGCGGACGTGAAAGCCGACGACCGTCACGAGCAGGCCGAACGCGTGCGAGAGCGGCAGCGCTCCGAGCGAGCGCGTGATCCCGGGGACGTAGCCGGCGTCGTGCCCCGACCTGCCCGCGAACCAGAGGTTCTCGTGGGAGAGCATCACTCCCTTGGCCCGGCCGGTCGTGCCGCCCGTGTACATCAGCGCGGCGAGGTCGGCGCCCGCCGGAGGGACGATCGGCGACGGGTCTGCCTGCTCGAGCTCCGCAAAACGGTCGATCGTAATGACCTCGATCTCTCCGGCCGCCGCGCGCGCGTTGTCGGCCAGCTCGGGGCTCGCGAGGATCAGCCGGGCGCCCGAGTCCGAGACGATGTGCGCCAGCTCGGCCGGCGGCAGCAGGAAGATCGCCGGCGTCGCGACCGCGCCGATTCGCCAGATCGCGTTGTAGGCGATCCCCACCTCCGGGCA
>DATFQE010000101.1:0-11521 GCA_035264445.1 Gaiellaceae bacterium
TCGCCGTCGACCTGCTCCGAGCGAGGCAGGAGCGCCTCGACCTTGCCGAGGTCGACGAGCACGTTGTTGCGGTCGCCCGCCTGCTGGACGATCCCGGTCACGACCTCGCTGACCCGGTCGATGTACTCCTCGTACATCATCTGGCGCTCGGCCTCGCGGATCCGCTGCTGGATCACCTGCTTGGCCGTCTGGGCCGCGATGCGGCCGAAGTTCTCGGGAGTGACGTCCTCGCGGGACATCACCTCGTCAGGGACCTGCTCCCAGTCGAGGTCGAGGTCCTCGTCGTTGAGGAGCGTGTGCGAGCGCTCGCCGTTCTCGGCCTCGAGCCGCTCGAGCTCCTCGAGCGCGCGCTCGCGGGCCTCGTCGAGCAGTCGCTCCTCGAGATCGGGCGGCAGCTCGATCGCGTAGACGCGGAAGTCGCCCTCGTCGTCGATCTCGACGACGGCATGGCGGGCCGCTTCCGGCGTCTTCTTGTACGCCGCAAGCAGGCCGTCCTCGAGCGCGTGCACGAGCACGCCCTCGTCGATGTTCTTCTCGCGCTCGAGCGCGCGAACCGCTTCGATGATCTCTCGGCTCATGTTCAGTCCCTCGATCCGTCGTCGATCAGGTTGCCCCGCACGATGGCGTCGTACGGGATCTCCACCGGCTCCGCGCCCTCGGGCGCCAGCTTGAGGTTTCGCTCGCCGGCCGCGACGAGCTCGCCGCGAAAGCGCTTGCGGCCGGCGATGTCGCCGGCGGTGCGAAGGGCGACCTTCCGCCCGACCGCGCGCTCGAAGTGCGCGGGCTTGCGGAGTGGCCGCTCGGTGCCGGGCGAGGACACGTCGACCGCGTACTCGCGCAGGTACGGGCGCAGCACGTCGGTGACGCGCTCGCAGAGCGCGTGGTCGACGCCCTGCGGGTGGTCGACGAACACGACGAAGCGCTCGGGCCCTGCGAGCTCGAGTGCAAGCACCTCCACTCCCGGGATCGCGCTTTCGACGGTCGGCGCGACCTCGCGGTAGAGCTTCTTTTCCTTGTCGTGAACCTCGCCCATCCGTTCCCCCTCACAAAAAATGGGCGCCGCGCGCCCATTTCGCCAAGCCGGTGAAAATGGTCTCCAGCAGGATAGCAACGGCCGTGGCGATGCGAGTGGCGGCGGCCTGAGGCGGCCCGGCGGGCGGGGTTTCGGCGCGCGGGCCGGTCCGCGGCGAACCTTGGAATCCCCACCCAGGGTGGGGAGCCGGGTGTTCCACCCGCCACCCGCGGTCAGCGTATCGGCGGAGAGCGCGCGACTTTGTGACGATTCGGCGCCGATTCGTCCCGGCCGCTCGGATTCCGCCGGTTGGCGCACGCCTATCATCAGGTGGCTCCAGGCGTCTATGGAGACGTGAATCGTAGGCAGCTCCTCGTCCGCACCGGGCTCGGCCTCGCGGCAGCGGGCGTCGGCGGGCTCGAGGAGATCTCCGCCGCCCCGCGGACCGACGCGGCCTTAGGCTGGGACGACGTCCGCGCGCAGTTCCGGCTGTCGCGCTCGTTGATCCACATGGGCGGGCTCTACCTCGCCTCCCACCCCGGCGCGGTTCGCCGCGCAATCGACCGTCACCGCCGCGGGCTCGACCAGGACCCCGTCGGCTACCTGCACCGAAACGGCGACAGCCTCGAGGCGGACGTCCTCCGCGCGGCCGGCTCGTACCTCGGTGCGCGACCCCTGGACATCGCGCTGACCGACTCCACCACCATGGGCCTCGGCCTGCTCTACGGCGGGCTCTCGCTTCGCTCCGGCGACGAGGTCGTCACGACGACGCACGACTTCTACGCGACGCACGAGGCGCTGCGGCTGGCGGCGGAACGCGGCGGCGCGACCGTCCGGCGCGTCGCCCTGTACCGCGACCCGGCGCGCGCGACCGAGGAGGAGATCGTCGGGAACCTCGCCCGCGCGGTCGGCCCGAACGCCCGAGTCGTGGCGCTCACCTGGGTGCATTCGAGCACGGGCATGAAGCTGCCCCTGCGCCGGATCGTCCACAGCCTCCCGCGGCGCGGGAGCCTGCTCATCTGCGTCGACGGCGTCCACGGGCTCGGCGTCGAGAACGAGAGCGTCGACTCGCTCGGCGCCGACTTCCTCGTCTCCGGCTGCCATAAGTGGCTCTTCGGACCGCGCGGCACGGGGCTCGTCTGGGGCCGCGCCGCCGCCTGGCCGTCCGCACGCCCGACGATTCCCGCCTTCTCGGGCGGCTCGCCGGCACGCGACTTCACCCCCGGCGGGTTCCACTCGTTCGAGCACCGCTGGGCGCTCGCGGAGGCCTTCCGCCTCCACGGCCGGATCGGGAAAGCACGCGTCGCCTCCCGCATCCACGCGCTCAACCGACGGCTCAAGGACGGCCTCGCGTCGATGCCGCACGTGACGCTGCTGACGCCCCGCTCGGAGGCCCTCTCGGCCGGGATCGTCGTGTTCGATGTCGCCCGGCTCAGCCCGAACGCCGTCGTCTCGGCGCTTGCGCGGCGGCGGATCGTGGCGACGGTGACCCCGTACACGCCGTCGCACCCGCGGCTCGCGCCGGGGCTCCTGAACACACCGGGCGAGGTCGACCGGGTGCTCGCCGCCGTTCGGGCCCTGCGCTAACCGAGCGCCTCGCGCAGCGCCGTCACGTAGGGCGTCCGCTCCTCGGGCGTCGTCAGCCGGGCGTCCGAGCCGTAGAGCTCGTCCCCGACCCAACGCGGGAACACGTGCAGGTGGTAGTGCCACACTTCCTGCAGGCCGCCGGGCTCGTTGTGTTGCCGCGTCGACGTGCCCTCGCATCCGAACGCCCCGCGCATCGCGACGGCGACCCGGCGCGTCGTCTCGTGGATGTCGGCCGCCAGCTCACGCTCGAGCCCGTAGAGATTCTCGACGTGCTCGTTCGGGACGACGATCACGCCTCCCGGGTTGTTCACCCACCAGCGCCCGTTGACCCACGCCGTCGTGGTCGCATCGCGGTGGACCACATCGTCCTGGGTGCACCAAGGCTCGTTGTCGTCGCCGCGGACCATCGCGCAGAACGGGCAGTCGTAACCGTCGGGAGCATGCGTATACACGAGGCGGCGTCGTGGACCTACCCGATCGCGAGCACCGCGACGCCGAGCGCCACGACGGCGGCACCGGCCAGCCGACGCGGCGTCACGCGCTCTCCCAAGACCGGGGCGGCCAGCGCGACCGCGATCACGACGCTCGTCTCGCGGACGGCGGCGACCGACGCCGCGGACGCGTGTTGGAGGGCGAAGAGCACGAGGGCGAAGGCGCCGAAGGTCGCCGGGGCCGCGATGAGCGTCGCCGGTCCGAGCGCGTGTCCCAGCGCCGCCGCGCCACTCCGGTTGACGACGATGGCCAGGTAGACGGCGACCGGCAGCGCCAGCACGACCACGAGATACGCCAGCGGGTCGGCGTGCTCGACGCCACGCGCGTCGGCGAGGGTGTAGCCGGCGATGCAGGCGGCGATCGCCACGCCGTAGGCCGTCCCGCGCGAAGCTCCCGCTCGCAGCCCGCGGACGAGCAGGACGCCCAGCGCGACGAGGCCGACGCCCCACACTTCCAGGGCGGACGTGCCTGCCCCGAGCGCGACGACGCCGACGACGAGCACGAGCACCGGCGCGAGCCCACGCGCGACGGGATACACGACGCTGAGCTCGGCACGGCCGTACGCCACAGCGAGCAGGACCAGGTAGGCAAGCTCGAAGGCGGCCGAGACGGCGATGTACGGAACGGCCTCCGCGGCGACGTCCCAGCGGACCGCCGCGATCGGCGCATACAGGCCGACCGCGATCGCGAACGTCATTGCCGTCGCCGCCTGGACGTCGCGGGCCCTCGCAAGCAGGAGGTTCCAGACGGCGTGCAGAACCGCGGCGGCGAGCGCGAGAGCCAGCGCCGATTCGGCCATGTCAGTCGAGCACGATCGTCACGGGCCCGTCGTTGACCAGCTACGAGGGGGGTGATCTTACGTTTGCGGGCGAGCGCCCGCGAACACGCCTTGACCCAGCTGCTCGAGCAACCCGAGGTCGTCGCGATGGTTCCAAATCTCCGACGCCTTGCCATTCTCGAAGCGCCAGATGTTGACCGCGGAAAAACTGACCGCCCGACCGGTCGGCTCGAGACCGGCCCAGGAGCCGGAGTGCGTGCCTGCCGCCGTCCAACGGCCGACGACGTAGTCGCCCTCCGCGACGAGGAGGTCGACGGTGACCCGCAGGTCCGGGAAGGCGGCGCGGAAATCGGCAGCGATCTGCTTCTGCCCTTCGGGACCGGGAGCAGGCTCGGTCGCGCGCGGGTCGTGGCGGACGTAGTCGGGGTTGAAGACCTCTTCGCAGACGGCGAGGTTCCCCTTGTCCCAAACTTCCTCGTAGAAGCGGCGAACGAGCGCCTTGTTTTCGTCAGGGTTCACGTCGCCTGAGGTCCGTTCCTCACGAGACCTACCCTATTCGTCCCTTACACGTCGAGGATGATCGTGACGGGCCCTTCGTTCACAAGCTCGATCTGCATCTTCGCGCCGAAGACCCCTGTCTCAACCGGCACGCCGAGCTCCCTCAGGGCGGCGCAGAAGCGGTCGTAGAGCGGCTCGGCGAACTCGGGCTTGGCAGCCTTCGAGAAGTCAGGCCGAGTCCCCTTCTGCCGTCTGCTATCGGCGATAAGCGTGAACTGGCTCACCACGAGCGCGTCGCCGCCGGCGTCGAGCAGCGAGCGGTCGAAGCGGCCGTCCTCGTTCTCGAAGATCCGCAACCGCGCGATCTTCGCGGCGAGCCGCTCGGAATGCTCTGCGGTGTCCTCGCGGGCAACGCCGAGCAGGACGCACAGCCCTGCGCCGATCGCGCCCGCCGTGGTACCCGACACGACGACGCGAGCCGACGCGACTCGCTGGACCACCGCCCTCATGGCGCCGCCGACTATGACCGATACGACCGTGATGGAGGCCGCAGAGCTACCGGCACCGCTGAACCGTCCGCGCCTGCGAGCCTCACTCGGCGCGATCCTCGTCCGCGAGGGTCACATCACGGTCGAACGCCTGGAGGAGGCAATCGCCGGTGAGCGAGCGAGCGGACGCCGGCTCGGCGAGATCCTCGTCGACCTCGGCTGGGTTGCGCCCAACGCGGTCGCCCAGGCGCTCGCCGAGCAGTACGGCGTCGGCTACATCGACCTGGCAGGCGAGGAGATCGACCCCGAGGCGGCCAGGCTGCTGCCCGGCGAGTTCGCCCGCCGCTACCAGACCCTGCCCGTCCGCTTCGTCGACTCCGACGCCGTGCTCGTCGCCGTTGCCGACCCGACCGACGTCGTCGCCTCCGACGGCCTGCGCCTTGCGCTCGGCCTGAACGTTCGCGTCGCGGTCGCGGCCGGGGGCGACCTCGAGGAGCTCCTCGAGCGGACCTACCGCGAGACCCTGCAGATCGCGCTCGCCCCGGACGGTCCGGATCAGATCGAGGAAAAGGCATCCGCCGCGAGCCTGATCGACTCCGTGGTCGCGCGGGCGGTCGGCGAGGGCGCGTCGGACATCCATTTCGAGCCCCAGGAAAGCGATCTCGTCGTGCGGATCCGGGTCGACGGGGTCCTGCGCAGGCTCGTGTCGCTCCCGATGGAGCTGCACCCGACCGTAACGACCCGGCTCAAGGTCATGGGCGGGCTCGACATCGCAGAGCGGCGGCTGCCCCAGGACGGCCGCATCGTGATCCGGCTCGGCGCCGACCCGGTCGAGCTTCGCACCGCCGTCGTCCCCTCGACGTTCGGCGAACAGGTCGTGCTTCGCATCATGCGGCGCGCGGCGGCCGGCCGAGATCTCTCGTCGCTCGGTCTCGACGCGGGCTCGGAACGAGCGTTCACGCGGGCGATCCGACGGCCGTTCGGGGCGATCGTGGTCTGCGGCCCGACGGGAAGCGGGAAGACGACAACGCTCTACGCGGCACTGGAGCTGCTGAACGACGACGAGCGCGCGCTGATGACGATCGAGGATCCCGTGGAGCAGGACGTCGAAGGCGTGGTTCAGGTCGAGGTGACTCCGCGAGGGCCGTTGACGTTTCCACTCGGCCTACGGACGATCCTGCGGAGCGATCCCGACGTGCTCCTGGTCGGCGAGATCCGGGACGGCGAAACGGCGCTGATCGCGGTGCAGGCGGCCATGACCGGCCATCTCGTCCTCACGACCCTGCACACGCACGACGCGGCGGGCTCGATCGCGCGGCTTCGGAACCTCGGAGTCGACCCGCATCTGCTCGCCAGCTCGCTCAACTGCATCGTCGCGCAGCGACTCGCACGCCGGCTCTGCGGCGATTGCCGGGCCGCGTACGAGCCGTCACCCGACGAGCGCCGGCAGGCGGGGCTGCCCGAGGAGGGCGGCGTGCTGCTTCACCGCGCGGAGGGGTGCGCGCGCTGCGGCGGCACCGGCTACCGCGGTCGTACCGCGCTCTACGAGGTCATGCCGGTTCGCGGCGAGCTACGCAAGGCACTCGCGGAGCCGACCGAGGTCATCCGTGCTGCGGCTCTCGCCGAGGGCATGACCACCCTCGCGCAGGCGGGAGCGAAGCTGTGCCGGGACGGCGTCTCGTCGCTCGAGGAGATCCGCCGGATCCTCGGCGACGACCCCGACGCGCCCTAGACCCGGACGCGCGACGCGTAGTGGCTGCTGCTCGGCCTCAGCGAGCAGGCCAGCTTGTAGTGCCCGTTCGCCTCCGTCGACCGGCCGCGTTTCTCGAGGCAGCGGCCGAGCGCGTAATGGGCGTAGTCGTCCGCCGGCGAGAGTTCGAGCATCGCCCGGAATTCGGCCTCGGCCTCCTCGTAGCGGCGCAGGCGAAAGTAGGCGATCCCGAGGGCCTCGCGGATCGACGCCTTGTCGGGCTCTCGCCGCTTCGCCTTCTCGAGAGCGACGGTGGCCTGGGCCGCCATGCCCTTCCTGAGGTGGTTTCGGCCCTGCTGAAAAAGCTCGTACGTCTCGCTCATGGCCCCTTCGAAAGATAGAAAAAGTTCTCTCGAACCAAGTCAAGCGGACGCGTCAAATCGCGCGTCGCGCCGATCTCGACCGCGATTACATGCGCGCCCGCGTCGATCGCCCGCTGATAGGCCTCCGCGAGCTCGAAGGGCGGTCCGGCAAGACTGCCGAGCTCACGGGCGACCGCGTCGCCGAGACCCCAGAGGGCCGCAGAGGCGAGCTCGGCGGCGGGATCGTCGTCCGGGATGCGCGTGACGCGGCCGTCCTCGACCCCGACGGCGCTGCGACCGGGCCCCGGCGGAGGATCGCGTCGCACGGCGACGCCGCCGTCAGGTCCCGCTTCGGCAAATGCCTCGGCGAAGCGCCCGACGTCGCCCCGTTGGTAGACGGTGTCCGCCGCGACCACGATCGCGGGCGGCGCGGCGCCGGCCTCGATCGCGACTTCGACCGCGTCGGCCGAGCCGTCGGGCCGCTGCTGCCTCGCGAAGCGAGCCTCGAGCCCGAACCCGCTGCCATCGCCCACGAGCTCCTCGAGCTGCTCCGCCAGGTGCCCCGTCACGACCGTGACCCTGGTGAGACCGGCAGCGGCGAGCTCATGGAGCAGCGTCGCGATCACGGGCCGCCCGTCGATCGGCAGCAGCGGCTTCGGCCAGGTGTCGGTGAGCGGGCGCAGGCGGCGCCCCTCGCCGGCGGCCATCACGATCGCGTCCACGCTCAGGCCGTGAGCGAGCGGACGCTGAGCAGGCCGCGTGCCCTGCGCCCCAGCGTGAGGTGAGACCGAAGCGCGCGCCGGAGCCGCTTGAGCTCGTGCCGAGCTCGTCCCGCTGCCGGCTCGGCAAGGCCGGGCGGCCCGTAGCGGGCGATCGTGAGGGCCGACATCAGCGGATCGGGATCGACGCCGAACCGCTCCGAGACGAGCGCGCTCACCTCGGCGTTCGTCGCGCTCTCCGGCACCTCCAGGCCCTGGTCGGCGACGAACCCCTGCAGGTCGCGCCGACAGGCCGCGGCGATCCCCCGCGGATCGCGCTTGGCGAAGCGCGCCGCTCGCAGGGCCACCTTGGCCAGGGCCAGGAGCACCGCGGCGCCGACCGCGATCAGGGCGACGAGGGTGACGATCCCGATTTGGCGTCCTTCTCCGCCACCACCGCGCCTCACGGCCGCGCCGGAGGCGGGCGCGCGCCGCGTCTGGTCGGGGCCGTTGGTCTCACCCCGGAGCAGGTCGCTCACCCGCTCCCCCACCGCGCCCGTGGCCCGCCGGAAGGCCGCGAGGTCGAAGCGCAGCGACGACGCCGTGTACGACCCGCCGAGCTGGCCGCGACCCGGCGTGGGGTCGAACGGCAGCCAGCCATACCCGTTGAACCAGACCTCGACCCAGGTGTGCGCGTTGCGGTCGGCGACGAGCCAGCGCCCGGCGTTGGCGTCGTAGCGGCCGGACGTGAACCCGGCGGCGACGCGGGCCGGAATCCCCAGCGTGCGCAGCATCACCGCCATCGCGCCCGCGAAGTGCTGGCAGTAGCCGGTCTTCGTCGCCGTCACGAAGGAGACGAGCGGCGGCGTGCCTCTCGGCACGGGCGGCTGCTCGTCGTAGACGAAGTCCCCGCCGGATCGGAACCAGCTTTCGATGGCGACGACGGCGGCATAGGGGTTGCGCGGCGTCCCGACCAGGTCGCGCGCCTGCCTGTACAGCGGCGCGTAGGCGCGCAATCGGGGATTGCGAACGAAGGCGCCCTGGAGCCGCTCTTCGTGGTCGGCTGCTGCGTACTCCGGCAGGGGCGAGCCCTCCACGGTCAGGTAGAGCGACGTCAGGTAGTCGGGGTAGCGAGCCGCCGACCTCCCGAGCTCCTGCGGTGTCGGCTTCGGCGCGTAGCTCCAGACCGTGTAGGAGTCGCCGCGCCTGGTGCCGTCATGGGTCATCGCGACGTTGCCGAGGTAGTACTGAGCGCTCTTGTTGCCCGTGTCGTAAGCGACCGGCACGCCGGCGCCGACGAAATGGTCGTCGCGAAGCGCCTGAACGTGGACGTTCGCCTCCAGCCACGTCTTCGGGTTGCGAGCCGCCCGGGGCAGGAACGGATCGGTCGAGACGTCCTCGCGACCGTCGCGCTCGACCGGCGCGGTCCCGCCGAACAGCTGCTCCGTCCAGCGGCCCTTGGCGAAGAGGTCGAGCGTCGTCGCGCGCCAGTACACGCCCGCCTGCTCGTCGGCGTCGATCGACAGCACCGTTGTCGGCTCCTTCGGGAAGCGGATCCCGCCGTAGTTGGCGTTCCAGACGTAGCGGACGTCGATCGACGGTCCGCTGCGGCTGCTGACGTCCCAGGTGCGCCAGCCCTCGACGAACTCGCCGCGCGCGACCGACGGCGAGCTGGAGAGCACGACCGCGGCCACGACGACGACCGCGCCGGCGATCAGCGGCTGGCGCAGATCGTGCGTCGGCAGCGAACGCATCGCGGCGAAGAGCAGCAGCGCCGCCCCGAGGATGAGCGCGCCGCGCTCGAGCTCGGCCCGGCCGGCGAGGATCGTCGCCGGCCACCCCGCCGCCGCGATCAGCACCGCCGACGCGAGCAGGGGTCGCCTGGCGGCGATCGCGAGAGCCAGCGCGGCACAGAAGCCGAAGACCGCGAGCAGGATCGCGCCGTGCATCTCGGGGTGCTCGGCGACGCGGAACGGCAGCGCGACGTCGAAGAACGCCTCGAAGCCTCGCCAGAGCCGGTCGCCGAACGGGCCGAAGAAGTCCTCGTCGCGGAACGGCCGCGCGTCGAGGACGGACGTCGCGAACGCGATGCGGATCGCGATCGCGGTCGCGAGCGCGAACACGACCACGCGTGCCCACAGCGGGCGCACGAGCGCCGGCGCAACCGCGAGCGCCGCGACCCAGAGGAAGCGGCCCTGCATGCCGTCGCCGTCTTCGAGGTGCGCCCAGTGCGTCGCGATCAGGAAGGCGGGCAGCGCGAAGAGGAGCGCCGTCCTAGCCATGCGCGGCCGGTTCCCGGGTCGGCGGGGCGAGGCGCTCGGCGAGGTCGTCGCCCTTGCGGACGACGGCGAGCGGGATTCCCGTGGCCTGGAGGCGCAGGAGCAGCGGTTCGGGCGCCGCGCGGTCTCGCGCCGCGAAGCTCGCCGCGTCGACGAAGACGAGCGAGACGCGGCGTCGGGCCCGCGCGCGTTGTGCAAGGCGGTCGACGAGCGCCGGCGTCAACGCCGCGGTGACGACGACGAGCTCGAGCGCCCGCGCCGCGGGCGAGGACTCGTCGGCGAGGAGACTCGCGACGGGCTCGGGACCGTCGGGCTCGACCGCGGCGAGCAGCTCGTACGCCTGCCGCCACTCGGCGCCGGGGGAGTGCACGTCCTGGGAGGAGCGCCGGGCGTCGTTCACGACGAGCACCGAGCGCCTCCCCGCCCGCATCTGCGCCTGGAGGATCGAGCCGGCCGCCCGTACCTGCGCCTCGAAGCTCGAGTCGGGGGCGCTGCCGACGACGTGCGTCGCGGCGGCGTCGAGGACGACGGCGACCTCGTCGCGGGCCGCGTCGTCGAAGTCCTTGACCATCAGCTCGCCGCGCCGCGCGGTCGTCGGCCAGTGCACCTTCCGCAGCGAGTCCCCCTGCTGGTACTCGCGGACGCTGTGCAGGTCGAAGCCCGCAGGCCGCCACATCGCCAGCCGCCGGCCCTGATGCGCCTCGATCCCCTCGGTGAAGACGCGGTCGAGATCGACGAGCCGCGGATAGACGAGCAGGGTTCCGTCGCCCGGGATCGGCTGCTCGACGCGCTCGAGGCCGAACGGGTCGTCGAGGACGATTCGCACGTCCGTGAACGCGTAGCGGCCTCGTGGCAGCCCGCCGAGGAAGTAGCGCGCGGTGAGCTTGTGGCCGCGCCGTTCGAGGACGGTCGCGCGCTCGCCGAGCCGCCCGACCTGCTCGACCAGGACGACGGACCCCGGTGTCAGCGCGCCCTCCGGCTCGAGCTCGACCTCCACGAGCACGTCCGCTCCCTCGAGGTGGTCGGTGTGACCGGTGCGGCGTTCGAGCCGCATCGGCCGCCGCAGCGAGCGCGCCCACACCCACGCCAGCGCGACGGCCAGCGACAGACCGACCGCCACGGGATAGAGCACCTTGGAGCCGAACGCCCACGCGGCCAGATACACCACGGCCGCCAGGAGCAGCAGCAGCCGGCCTCGACGCGTCATGCCTAGACCGGGACCGGCGTCTTCTCGACGGCCTCGCGGACGAGGTCGGCGCCCGACAGGCCGGCCGCGCGCGCCTCGGGCGCCACGATCAGCCGATGCGCGAGCACCGCCTCCGCGATCGCCTTCACATCGCCCGGCTCGACGTACTCGCGCTCGTCGAGCAGGGCCCGTGCCTTCGCGACGCGAAGCAGCGCGATGCCCGAGCGCGGGCTGGCGCCGAGGTAGAGACGAGGGTCGGAGCGGGTGTGCCGGAGCACCGCGACGACGTAGCGATTGAGGCTCTCCTCGACGAAGACGCGCCGCGCCTCTTCGACGACGGCGAGCACCTCCTCTGCGGCCGTGACGGGCTCGAGCGAGTCGAGCGGCGGCTCGACCGTCTGCTCGGTCAGCATGCGCGCCTCGTCGGCAAGCGGCGGATACCCGATCGCGA
>DATFQE010000102.1:0-8598 GCA_035264445.1 Gaiellaceae bacterium
CACGATCGCGGTCTTGCCTTCGAGCCCTAGATCCACTCGGTCAGCCCCCAGACGGCGACCAGGACGAGTCCGATCGCGATCCCGATCCCCCAGAGCATGTTCTCGGCGCTTACGAGGCCGTCGCCGAAGAGCGGCCGCGCCTGCGGGCCGCGTTGCCACCGCTTCGCGCGAGCCGGGTCCTTGACGCCCCAGCAGTCGGCGCACATCCCGTCCACGGTCTTCGTCACGCGACCGCAGTGCGGGCAGGGCGAACTCGGCGCCTCTTCGAGGCGGCGCCGTGCGCGAACGTTCGCGCGCTCACGTCTTGAGGACGGCCACGACCTCCCGGACCGCATCGGCCGAAGCTTGCAGCATCTGCCGCTCGTCGTCCGAGAGATCGACCTCGAGGATCTCCTCGATCCCCCCTGCGCCGAGCTTGACCGGGACGCCCATGTAGAGGTCGTCGATGCCGTACTCGCCCTGGAGGTACGCCGTGCAGGCGAGGACACGCTTCTCGTCGAGGCACACCGCGTCGACCATCTGCGCGGACGCCGCACCCGGGGCGTACCAGGCCGAGGTGCCGAGCAGCTTGACGATCTCGCCGCCGCCGACCGCGGTCCGCTCGATCATCGCCTGGAGTCGGTCGCCCGGCACGAGCTTCGTCAGCGGGACGCCGCCCACCGTCGTGGCGGACGCGACCGGGACCATCTGGTCGCCGTGGCCGCCGAGCACGAGCGCCTGCACGTCCTTGACCGACGCATCCGTCTCCCGGGCGATGAACGTCCGGAAGCGCGCGGTATCGAGGATCCCCGCCTGGCCGAAGACGCGCTCGCGCGGCCGGCCCGACACGCGCCTCGCGACCTCGCACATCGCGTCCAGCGGGTTCGAGACCACGATCAGAATCGCGTCCGGTGAGGCGGCGACCGCCGCCTCCGTGACCGACTTGACGATGTTCTCGTTCGTCGCGACGAGGTCGTCGCGGCTCATCCCGGGCTGCCGCGGCAGCCCGGCAGTGATGACGACGACGTCGGAACCTGCTGTCTCCTCGTAGCCGTTGGTGCCCACGACGCTCGGCTCGTACCCGAGGACCGGCCCGGCCTGGTTGATGTCGAGCGCCTTGCCCTGGGGCAGGCCCTCCTTGATGTCGACGAGGACGACGTCGCAGTAGTCGCGGCGCGCGAGCTCCTGCGCGCATGTGGCGCCGACGTTCCCCGCGCCGACCACGGTCACCTTGCTACGCGCGGGCAAGGACGTCCATGCGCTCGATCAACGCGTCCGCGACCTCGCTCGTTCCGACGGACGTCGGGTCGTCGCGTGTCGGCTTCATGTCGTACGTCACGCTCTCGCCCTCGCGGATCAGGTCGGTAATCGCGAGCTCGAGGCGATCTGCGGCGGTCGTCTCGCCGAGGTGCCTGAGCATCAGCATCCCCGAGAGGACCTGAGCGAGCGGGTTGACCTTGTTCTGACCGGTGTACTTCGGCGCCGAGCCGTGCGTGGGCTCGAAGATCGCGATCCCCTCGCCGAAGTTCGCCCCGGGGGCCATGCCGAGCCCGCCGATCATCCCGGCGCAGAGGTCGGAGACGACGTCGCCGTAGAGGTTCGGGCAGACGAGCACGTCGTACTCCTCGGGACGCTGGACGAGCTGCATCGTCATGTTGTCCACGATCCGGTCGTCGAAGGCGATGTCGGGGTTCTCCGCCGCGACCTCGCGTGCGACGCGCAGGAAGAGCCCGTCCGAGAACTTCATGATGTTGGCCTTGTGGACGGCCGTGACTTTCTTGCGGCGGTTCTTCCGCGCGTAGTCGAACGCGAACTCCACGATCCGCCGCGTCCCGGTGACGGAGATCGGCTTGATCGAGATCCCGGCGTCGTTGTGCCGGAAGCGTCCGCCGTGGGCCTCGATCCACGCGATCAGCTCCTGTGCCTCCGGCGTGCCCTCCTCGTACTCGATCCCGGCGTAGAGGTCCTCGGTGTTCTCGCGGACGAGCACGAGGTCGACGTCCTCGAAGCGAGAGCGCACGCCCGGGTAGCTCTTGCAGGGGCGCACCTGTGCATAGAGGTCGAGCGCCTTTCGCAGCCCGACGTTGACGGAGCGGAAGCCGCCGCCGATCGGCGTCGTGATCGGCCCCTTCAGCGCGACTCCGGTCTCGCGGATGGCAGCGAGGACGTGATCCGGCAGCGGGTTGCCGTCGTTTTCGTCCATGACGTCGGTGCCGGCGTGCTGGACGTCCCAGTCGAAGTCGACGCCCGTCGCCTCGAGGACGCGCCTCGTCGCGTCGGTCAGCTCGGGGCCGGTTCCGTCGCCGGGAATGAGGGTGATCCTGTGCGCCACGGCGCGAGACGATAGCGGAGGTTTGCAACTGCGCCGTTCAGGTAGATTCGCGGGCCGATGACCGACTTCAAACCAGGCCTCGAGGGCGTCGTGGCGGTGGAGACAGAGATCGCCGAGCCCGACCGCGAGGGCGGGTCGCTTCGCTATCGCGGGGTCGACATCGAGGAGCTCGTCGGGCACTACCCCTACGAGAACGTCTGGGGGCTGCTGGTCGACGACGACCTCGACTCGAAGATGCCCGAGCCCGAGCCGTACGAGCCCGCGCGCCTCACCGGCCGCGCGCCCGCCGACCTCCAGGCCGAGACGGCCCGGCTGGCCGGCGAGTGGAAGCTCGGCAAGCTCAACGAGATCTCGGACGAGCAGGCGCGCGCGGACCTCGGCCGGCTGTCGGCGCTGATGATGGAGATCGTCGCCCGGTCTGCCGCGGTCGCCGACGGCCGCGAGCCCGCCGCTGACGACGTGGTCGCAAAGGGATCCACGGCCGCAGAGAGGTTCCTCCTCCGCTGGCGCGGCGAGGCCGATCCCAAGCACGTCAAGGCGATCGACACCTACTGGATCTGCACCGCCGAGCACGGGCTGAACGCGTCGACGTTCGCCGCCCGCGTGACCGCCTCCACCGGCGCCGATTGCGGCGCTGCGCTCTCGAGTGCTGTCGGGGCGCTCTCGGGCCCGCTCCACGGTGGCGCGCCTGCGTATGTGAAGCCGATGCTCGAGGAGGTCGCCGCGATGGGCGACGCCGAGCGCTGGGTCAGGGACGCACTCGCGAACAAGAAGCGGATCATGGGTTTCGGGCACCGGGTGTACCGCGCCGAGGATCCGCGCTCGCGCCTGCTCAAGCGTGTGGCGAGAGAGCTCGGGGCGCCGAACATCGAGATCGGCGAGGAGCTCGAGCAGGTCGCGCTCGCCGCGCTGCAGGAACGCTCGCCCGACCGCGTGCTCGCCACCAACGTCGAGTACTACTCGGCGATCGTGCTCGACGTCGCGGAGATCCCGCCGCCGCTCGCGCCGGCGATGTTCGCCTGCTCGCGCGTCGCGGGCTGGTCGGCGCACATCCTCGAGCAGAAGCGGACCGGACGCCTCTTCAGGCCTTCGGCCCGCTACGTCGGACCCGCGCCCCGCTCGCTTCAACCAGCTTGACGCTGGCGGAAGCCGCCGCCGCTGCGGACGCCCTCGCCGGCAAGGGCGGCGCCGAGCGCGAGCTGGCCGACCTCCGCGCGCAGTGGGCGGACGAGCTCGAAGGCGCCGCGCGTTCCACTGACTACCGGGAGCGGGCCGTCGCGTACCGGGCGATCGGGCAGTTCCGCTTCCGGCAGAAGCTCGAGCTGCTGCGCCGCGGCCTGGAGGACGAGAGCCCAGCGTGCCGCGGGTCGGCGCTCGTCTCGCTCGAGCTGCTCTCGCGCGGGCATCCCCGGCCGGTGAACGACGTGCGACCGCTCCTGCACACGCTGGCGAACGCCGACGACAACGAGGCCGTGCGCCGGCTCGCGCTCGTGTGCTTGCGGAACGGGTCCGCGCAACGCGACACGATCGTCCTGCTCGAGCACCTGGCCGACGACGATGACGAAGCTCGCGAGCTCCGCGCGACGGCGAAGCGCGTGGCCCAGGAGCTACGGAAGCGTTCTCAGGCGCGCTAGCGCGCTAGGCGCAACTGCAGACCCCGGTGTCACGGCCGCACGACGGGCACGTTTTCTTGCGCCGTCGCCACTCGAGCATGCTCTTCTGCAGACCGCTCTGGATCATCAGATAGCCGATGCCCATCGTGATCGCGAACAACGTTGTCAGCTGCGGGTCGAGACTCGTCATCTCTTAGAAATTCTTGCATCGGCCGTTTCCCCTCAAACATCAAGACCGACGCTTCGCGTGGGGATGTGCCTGGAAATAGGCGTCGCGCCGGCGCCGGTCCGTGACGTGGGTGTACAGCTCCGTGGTGGCGAGATCGGCGTGGCCGAGCATCTCCTGGACGCTGCGTAGGTCGGCGCCTCCTTCGAGGAGATGCGTGGCGAACGAGTGGCGCAGGAGATGCGGGTGGATGCGTTCTGGCTCGAGCCCGGCCTTACCCGCCAGCTTGCGCAGGATCAGGAACGCGCCCGCGCGCGTGAGCGGGCCACCCTGGGCGTTGAGGAAGAGCTCGGGGCGGTGGCGGCGGTCGAGATCTGGGCGGCCGTGCGCCAGATAACGACGTAGTGCCTCGGCGGCCTGTCTGCCGATCGGGACGACGCGCTCCTTGCCGCCCTTGCCGATCGTGCGGACGAAGCGGTCGTCGAGGTCGACGCCGCCACGCTCGAGCCCGACGGCCTCGCTGACCCGGAGGCCCGCTCCGTAGAGCAGCTCGACGAGCGCATGGTCGCGAAGCGACCTCGGTGTCGTTCCGCGCGCTGCCTCGACGAGCCGTTCGGCTTCCCCCGGCGACAGCGTGCGCGGGAGGCGGCGCGTCCGCCGCGGGAGGTCGAGGTCCGCGGCGGGGTTGTCGGCGCGAGCGCCCAGGAGTGTCTGGTGGCGAAAGAACGAGCGGATCGCGGCGGCGCGCCTCGCGATCGTGGTCGCGGCGAGGCCGTCGGCGCGGAGGCCGGCCAGGTAGCGCTCGATGTCCTCCGTGGTGGCCGAGCCAACCGGCTTCTGCAACGCGGTCGCGACGGACGTGAGATCGCGGCGGTAGGCCTCGACCGTGCGAGGCGCGAGCCTGGCCGCCGAGACGGCCAGGAACGCCGCGACGTCAGGATCGCGGATGGGAGCGGTCATAGACCTTGCGCAGCCGGCGCGCGTCGACGTGTGAGTACACCTGTGTGGTCGAGAGGGAGCTGTGGCCGAGGAGCTCCTGGATCACCCGCAGGTCGGCGCCGCCTTCGAGGAGGTGCGTGGCGAAGGCGTGGCGTAGCCGGTGGGGGTGAGGGACGAGGCGGCGAAGCGTGCTCGTGTCGAGTCGGCGGCCGCGTGCGGAGAGGAAGAGCGCGTTGTCGGCGCCGTGCGCGAGCTCGGGACGGGCCTCGCGGACGTAGCGCGCGAGTCTGTGGGCGGCCTCCTCGCCGAGCGGCACCGTCCGTTCCTTCCCTCCCTTGCCACGCACGTGGACGAGCTCCTGGTCGAAGTCGACGTCGGCGAGGTCGAGGTCGATCGCCTCGCGGCTTCGCAGTCCGGCGGAGTAGACGAGCTCGATCAGCGCGCGGTTGCGGACTGGGAGCGGGCCGTCGCCGTCGAGCGAATCGAGGATGCCGTCGACCTCGTCGAGCTTCGGCGCGTTCGGGAGTCTTCGAGGGCGACGAGGCCCGGCGACCGCATCCGGAACCCGCGCGGCCCCGAGCGTGAACCGGAGCAGCGAGCGGACAGCGGCCAGCCTGCGCGCGATCGTCGCCGGCGCGAGCTTGCGCGGGCGGGCGCGGCCGAGCTCGGCCGTGTAGTCGGCGAGGAGACGGGCGTCGACGTCGTCGAGCGCGAGCCGGCGCTGTTCCAGCCAGCCGGCGAACGGCTCGAGGTCGAAGCGGTACGCGCGCCGCGACGCATCCGACAGCGACGGGCTGGCCAGGAAGCGCTCGATCGCCGTGCGAGTCTCCACGACAGGCACGATTCGCGGCCGTGCGACTCGCGTCCTGCTTGCTCCTGCTCACCGCGCTGGTCGTCGCGGGCGACTCGGCGCGCGGCGCGGCGGACGCGATCCGCGTCCCGCCCGGGTTCGCGGTCGACGTCTACGCCCGCGGTCTCCAGCGGCCGACCGCGCTCGCGTGGGGCCCGGGCCGCGCGCTCTACGCGACGCAGGAGGGCGGCTCGGTCGTCCGCGTGAAGCCGCGGGCAACGATCGCGCGGGGTTTCGACTCGCCGCTCGGGCTTGCGTGGAGCGACGGCCGCCTCTTCGTCTCGGCCCGCGGCACGTTGTGGCGGATCGAGCGCGGCCGGCGGCGGGCTGTCGTCTCGAAGCTGCCGTTCGGCCGCCACCAGCAGGACAACGTCGTCGTCCATCGGGGACACCTCTATTTCGGAAGCGGCTCCACGTGCGACTCCTGCGCCGAGAAGAGCCGTCTCTCGGCAGCCGTGCTGTCGGTGCGACCGGACGGCCGCGATCTCCGAGTGGTCGCGCGCGGCCTCCGGAACCCGTTCGGGCTCGCCGTTGACCCGGCGACCGGGCGGCTCTACGCCTCAATCAACGAGCGCGACGAGCTCGGAGACGACGAGCCGGCTGAGACGGTGGTCGAGGTGCGCCAGGGCAGGCGCTTCGGCTGGCCCGCCTGCTGGCCGAGCTATCGTCGCAAGCGGCTGCTGGGCGAGTGCCGCGGCGTCGCCCGGCCGCTCGCGTACCTCCAGCCGCACTCGTCGGCCGACGGCCTCGTCGTCTACCGCGGCGGCTCGTTCGGCGAGCGCTTCACGGGCAACCTCTTCGTGGCCGAGTGGGGGCAGTACCTCGAGCACGACCGCGGCCGGAAGGTGAGTCGCGTCGTCCTCAGGCCGGGCAGGCCCGCGGGCGTTTCGACCTTCGCGTCCGGCTTCGACCATCCGATCGCCGTCGCGGTCGATCCGCGCGGCGCGCTGCTCGTCGCCGACTACGGACGCGGCCTCGTCTATCGGATCCGAGCCCGTGGGACCAGCTAAGGTCAGGCCCCCGATGGCTACTACGACTGAGGTCCAGGGCCGCGGCGGTCTCGACGATCACGGCATCCGGACCACGGGACGCATCTTCGAGAACCCGACCACGTCGGTGCTCTACACGCACGCGCTGATGCGCGGCGACGGACGGCTGGCCGAGGGTGGGCCGCTGGTCGTCGACACGGGCCGTCACACCGGGCGCTCGCCGAAGGCGAAGTTCGTCGTCCGCGAGCCCGGATCCGAAGAGCGGATCTGGTGGGGCGACGTCAACCAGGAGACCTCGGAGGAGCACTTCGAGGGCCTACGCGAGAAGGTCGCCGCGCACCTCGGCAAGCAGGATCTCTATGTCGTCGACGCGTTCGCCGGGGCCGACCCGGAGCACCGGCTCGCCGTCCGGGTGATCACCTACAGCCCGTGGCACGCGCTCTTCGCGAAGACGCTCTTCATCGATCCCGACGAGGACGAGCTCGCCGAGTTCGAGCCTGCGGCGCTCGTGCTGCATGCGCCGGCCGTCGAGGCCGACCCCGCCGAGGACGGGACGCGGAGCGGGACGTTCGTGCTGCTGCACCCGACCCGCGGTGAGGTGCTGATCGGCGGCACCGAGTACGCGGGCGAGATCAAGAAGTCGATCTTCACGCTCATGAACGACCGCCTCCCCCTCGACGACGTCTTTCCGATGCACTGCTCGGCGAACGTCGACGACGACGGCCACGTCGCGGTGTTCTTCGGCCTCTCCGGAACGGGCAAGACGACGCTGTCCGCCGACCCGACTCGGCACCTGATCGGTGACGACGAGCACGGGTGGAGCGACGACGGCGTCTTCAACGTCGAGGGCGGCTGCTACGCCAAGATGATCCGCCTTTCGGCCGATGCCGAGCCGCAGATCTACAAGACGACGCGCACGTTCGGCACCGTGCTCGAGAACGTGACCATGGACGACCGCGGCGTGCTCGACCTCGACGACGAGTCGAAGACCGAGAACACGCGCGGGGCCTACAAGCTCGAGCAGATCGACAACGCGCTGCCGTCCAAACGAGCCGGCCATCCGGCGTCGGTGGTCTTCCTGACCGCCGACGCGTTCGGGATCCTGCCGCCGATCGCCAGGCTCAATCGCGAGCAGGCGATGTTCTATTTCCTGTCCGGGTTCACGGCGAAGCTGGCCGGCACGGAGATCGGCGTCAAAGAGCCGCAGCCGACGTTTTCCGCCTGCTTCGGCGCGCCGTTCCTGCCGCAGCCGCCGGCGGTGTACGCCCACATGCTCGGGGACAAGCTCGACGAGCACGGCTCCACGGTCTGGCTCGTGAACACGGGCTGGACCGGCGGGCCGTTCGGCGAGGGCCAGCGGATGCCGATCTCGGAGACGCGCACGATGCTTGCGGCCGCGCTCTCCGGTGAGCTCGAAGACGTCGAGTACCGGACCGACGAGCTGTTCGGCTTCGAGGTCCCGGTCGCTATCCCGGGCGTCGTCGCGAAGCTGCTCGACCCGCGCTCGACCTGGCGCGACCCGGGTGAGTACGACGAGCGGGCGCGCGAGCTCGCGCAGATGTTCCGCGACAACTTCGCCAAGTTCGCCGGCGACGCGGGCGAGGCGGTCGCGGCAGCCGGGCCGCGGCTCTAGCCGACTCGCGCCCGGTTGAGGCGCTGCTGCGCGAGCCACCGCAACTCGGCACGGCCGCCGCAGACGTCGCAGTTGTAGACGCGCACCGATCCGTCCG
>DATFQE010000103.1:0-9956 GCA_035264445.1 Gaiellaceae bacterium
CTCCTTCTTGCAGACCTTCTCGTAGCCGATCCGGCTGTCGTCCTTCTCGTGCAGGTAGTGGAACTGGAGCTTGTGCTCCTGGATCCCGCTGTACATGCGGATGGGCACGTTGACGAGCCCGAAGGAGATCGCTCCCGACCAGATCGCGCGAGGCGGCATGCGCCGGATCTTCCCCTTGCCGCGTCAGCGGAAACGGCCTAAGTTCGTTCGGTGAGCGCCTTCGAGAGCGCGCGCGCGGGCGACAGTGAGGCGACTGCGACCCGCGTCGAGCCGTTTGCGGCTCAGCCGGCCGCCGGAGTCGAGCTCGTCCGAAACCTGTCGCGGACCGCGGGCAACCAGGCTGTCAGCGCGCTGCTGCAGCGTGACGGAAGCGCGACCGCGGCGCCCGCGTCGGGGGCGAAGACCACCTGGGCGCAGGTCGAGTCCGACCTGAGCTTTTCGAAGTACGGCTGGGAGGCGATGGGGATCCTGAAGGACAACAACATCTCGCTCACCTTCAAGACCGATCCGAAGGACGCGGTCGCCGGTTACATCCCTGCGACCAACTCCGCGTTCGTCAACCTTGCGATGCCGGCGTACGAGGTCGCCGCGTACTTCGTGCACGAGATGTACCACGCCTCACAGTTCCACGGGAAGCGCTCTCCCAAGGCCACGTCCATGAAAGAGGGCCCGTGGGTCAAGACCCTGGTCGACGAGGAGATCGACGGCACCGTCAAGGGCTTCATGCACAAGCTCGCGCTCGAACGCTGGGGCCGGCCCCAGAACGACAAGCCCGCCGGCATGGCCAGGTTCCGGAGCGCCTACACGTACGGCTACAAGCTGGCGATCGAGGCCGGCAAGGATCCGATCACCGCTCGCGGTGAGGGGATCGAGCGCGGCCGCCGGATGGTCGAGTGGATGATGAAGCGGCCGAGCAGGGGGACGACTCCCGACCTGGGGCCGAACAAGTTCGACACCTACGACGAGTACTACCGGCGCGAGTGGCAGGACACGAACCGCAAACCCTGATCGCCGTCTAAAGCCTGCTGCGCCGCCTGCCGATCACTCGTTCGAGTGACTCAGATCCTCTCGAGCCTCGCTGTCCGCGTCTGGTGGGTCCCGGTCTTCGCGGTCGCCGTCGCGACCGCGTCACTGACGGTCGGCGCAGACACCGGGGACCTGTCGTTCTTCGTGCACGCGGCCGACGACCTCTTCTCGGCCGGTTGGGCCCACGTCTACGCGAAGCCCGACCTGCAGATCGGGCCGGTGCAGCTGCTGCTGCTCGCGCTCGCCGACGCCCTCGCCGGCGCGCTCTCGCTCTCGACCTTCACGCTGCTCGCGTTCGCCGTCCCGCTGGGCGTGACCGCGCTCTTCCTCGTCGTGGTCCGGCGCCTGCTGGGCGGGCGTCGACCGCTCGTGCTGATGGCCGCGGGCCTCGTGTTCGCGGGGCTCGGCCTCCCCGCCGCGGCGTACGTGGACGGCCACATGGCCCAGGTCGTGGTGCCGCTCCTCTGGCTGCTCGCCGGGCTCAAGGCCCGGGAAGGACACGTCGCCTCGGCCGGCGCCCTCGTCGGCATCTCGGCCGGCTTCGAGCTCTGGGGCATGCTCGGCGTGGTGGTGCTGCTGCTGGCGCCGCGGCTTCGTGACGCCGTCGCCGGGGTAGCCGTCCAGCTCGTCGTCGCCGCCTCGCTCTTCGCCCCGTTCGCGATCGCGGGCGAGCTGCGGATGTTCCACTACCACTGGGTCGTCAACGGGGACACCCTGCTCAGCCTGTTCGTCGAGCCCGGCACCGGCTTCACGTGGTGGATGCGCCTCGCGCAGGCCGCGACCGCCCTGGCGGTCGCGGCCGGACTCGTGTGGCCGCTACGACGTACGCTCCACGCCGTCTGGCTGGGGCCGCTGCTCGTCATCGCCGTGCGGCTCGCGCTCGACCCCGTCCGCTACCCGTGGTACTGGCTTGCACTGGAGACGATCGCCGTCGTCGGCGCGGTCGAGCTCCTGACGCGCGAGCGCGCCAGGCGCCTGCGTCAGGCCGAACGGCTCAGCTCGAGCTCCGCCCGCGCGCCCGCGTTGCACGCACGCCGCCCGTAGCCGACGGCGACCCGCGCGCAGACGTGGCGAGCGCGCGCGAGCCGGTGGCGGAAGACGAACATCGCCACTTCGCCGATCTCCTCGTAGCACGTCTCGCGAAGCCGTCCGTCCAGACGGAGCCCGTCACAGGCGTGCGGGGCGTGAAGGGTGTAGAGCGAAGCGCCGAGACGCATGAACTGCATCGAGTTCTCCATCATCACCCCGTCCGTGCACCGCTCGGCGGCCTGCCCGCGGAGGCGCTCCCGGCAGCGGGCGAGTGCGGCGGGGACGTCGTAGCTCGCCTCGATCAGGTAGCGATGGCCGAGCGCGTGGTGGCAGGCGTCCCGCAGGTCCTCCGAGCGCCGGCGGGCGCAGAGGGCCGGATCCGCTCGCACGCCGGCCGCCTCGACGACCCCGTGCTGGTACCCGTCGCTGCACTGGCTGCCGCCGAGCGCGAGCGCGCGATTGACGCCGCGTACGCGGGCGACGACGACGTGCGCGAGCTCGTGGGCCAGAGCATGGCAGTCGTCCAGGCGTCCGCTGCGAACGGCCTGCTCGAGCGCGTCGAGCGTCGCCCCGACACGGCGCGTGGCGGCCGCCCGCCGGAACGTCGGTCGCAGGCACTTGGCGATCTCGGGCTCGGTCGACCGGCGCAGGCACTGCGTCGGCAGGCGCACCGGCCGCGCCGGCCGGGCCGTCGCGGGCAAGGCGAGGACGGCGAGCGCACAGACGCCGATCCCGACCGTGCGAAACATCGTCCACTCACTTTGGCAGGCGAGCCGGAACGTGCAAAGCGGTCAATCGAAAGTGCGGATACGATCCGCGCGGTTGCCGGCGTGGCTGGGGCGCCGGCTAGAGGGTGAGAGGGGTCTCTGCATGACGTCGCGCTTCGGCTTCGCACTGGTCGGCTTGACGTTCCTGGCCGTCCTTTGCGTTGGAGGTGCCGCTCCGGCGGCCTCGAGCACGAAGGACCAGCTGGGCCCGCCCTCCGTGCCGGGCGAGCTGATCGTTCGGTACGAGGCCGGCGTGGGCGAAGCCAAGCGCGACGCGGCTCTCGCCGAGGTAGGCGCACGCGAGCGGCGTGATTTCGGGCGGCTCCGTGCCGAGCTCGTCGCCGTCGACGCGGCCGACACCGCGCAGGCGCTGGCGACGCTCAACGACGACCCGCGGATCGTCTACGCGGAGCCGAATTACCTGCTCCACGCGGACGGTGTTCCGAGCGATTCCTCGTTTCAGGAGCTATGGGGGCTCCACAACACCGGTCAGACGGTTGCCGGCGTTGCGGGCACACCCGACGCCGACATCGACGCCGTCGAGGCGTGGGACGTGGCGACCGGCTCGCCGTCGACCGTCGTGGCGGTCATCGACACCGGCATCGATTTCAGCCATCCCGATCTCGGTGGGAGCGCGACGTCCAGCCCGCGGATGTGGACGAACGCCGGCGAGAGCTGCTCCGGCTGCCGCACCGACGGGATCGACAACGACGCCGACGGCTACATGGACGACTGGCGCGGCTGGGATTTCGCCAACCGCGACTCGAGCCCCGCCGACGATCACGGTCACGGAACGCACGTCGCCGGGACGATCGGGGCGGTCGGGGACGACGGCGTCGGGGTGACCGGGATCAACCGCTCGGGCGTCAGCCTGATGGCGCTCAAGTTCCTCGATGCGCAGGGCTCGGGCACCACAGCCGACGGGGTCGCCGCGATCCTCTACGCGGCAACACACGGCGCCGATGTGATCAACGCCTCCTGGGGCGGCGAGGCGTACTCGCAGGCGACCGTCGACGCGATCGCCGAGGCCGACCGGCTCGGGACGCTCTTCGTTGCCGCAGCCGGCAACGACACGCGCGACAACGACTCGCAGCCGCACTACCCGTCCTCGTACGACGTGCCGAACATCGTGTCCGTCGCGGCGACCGACGCGAGCGACGGCCTCGCGAGCTTCTCGAACAGCGGCCGGGAGAGCGTCGACCTGGGCGCGCCGGGAGACCACATCTACTCGACGCTGCCCGGCGGAACGTACGACTGGTGGAGCGGGACCTCGATGGCGACGCCGCACGTCGCCGGTGCCGCAGCCCTGCTCCGTTCGGTGTTCCCCTCCGCGAGCGACGTGGCGACGAAGGCGCTGCTGCTGCGAACCGTGGACGAGCGCTCGTCGCTGTCCTGGATCGCCACGAAGGGGCGGCTCAACCTCGATCGGGCGGTCCGCTGCTCCAACGCAGGCGCGGCCTGGATCGAGTCGCCCCGTCCCGGGTTCACCGTCTCCCTCGGGGAGCCGGTGGCGATTCGCGCGATCGGCGCGACCTGCGCCGCGCCCGGGCCGCTGACCGTGGCGGCGAACGGCGACGCGGTCACGCTGACCCCGCGCGGCGACGGCCTCTACACGGGCACCTACGTCCCGCGTGCCGTCGGGTCGCTGTCGATCGCTGCCTCCGCGGGCTCGGACGTCCAGACCGCTGCCGGCAGCGTCGTCGACAACTACCGGTTCGAGGACGGGCCGTACTCCTGGATCGACGCGACGGCCGGCGGGACGCGGTTGACGCTCGCGGACGACGCCTCGGCGAACGTGACGCTGCCGTTCGCGTTCCGCTTCTTCGGCAGCTCTTTCTCGAGCGCGAAGGTCTCGTCGAACGGCTACCTCGTCCTCGGCCCGAGCGCGGCCACGAACGAGCGCAACGTGAGCGTCCCGAACTGGACCGAGCCGAACGGCTTCATCGCACCGCATTGGGACGACCTCAACCCGGCCCGCGCCGGCGCCGTTTGGTACCGCACGGTCGGCACGGCTCCGGCGCGCAAGTTCGTCGTCGCCTGGGTCGGGGTCGCGCACTTCGCGGACATCGCGCCGGGCACCATCACCTTCGAGGTCGTGCTCGAGGAGGCGACGAACGACATCGCCTTCCAGTACGCCGACCTCGACATCGGGCACGAGTTCTACGACAACGGCGGGTCGGCGACCGTGGGCGTCGAGAACGCCGACGGCACCGTCGGGCGCGAGTACCTCTACGGGCCCGACGACGCCAGGCTGCGGCCGTACGTCGGCGCGAAGTCGCTGCGATTCCTCTACGGCGTGCGGGAGACGGCGCCGCCGCCTTCGCCTCCTCCGCCGCCGCCGCCGCCGCCACCTCCACCTCCACCTCCACCTCCACCTCCACCTCCACCTCCACCTCCACCTCCACCTCCACCTCCACCTCCGCCTCCGCCACCGCCTGGGGATACGACTCCGCCGGAGACGGCGATCGTCTCGGGCCCGCCCGCGACGACGGCGCGGACGGACGCGACGTTCGCGTTCTCGGCCGACGAGCCGGCAAGTTTCGAGTGCAACCTCGACGACGCGGGCTACACCGCTTGCGTCTCACCGCGGAGTTACGGGGCGCTCTCGGTGGGCGGGCACAGCTTCTTCGTGCGGGCGCGCGACGCCACGGGGAACGTCGATCCGACGCCGGCGCGCTACGCGTGGACGATCGAGGCCGTTCCTCCTCCTCCTCCTCCTCCTCCTCCGCCGCCGCCACCACCGCCACCACCGCCTCCGGCGGACACGACGGCGCCGGAGACGACGATCACGTCCGGCCCGGTCAGCCCCACGTCCACGCGGTCGACCACGTTCCAGTTTTCGTCGAACGAGACGGGGTCGAGCTTCCGCTGCTCGCTCGACGGGTCGGCCTACACGGTCTGCTCGTCGCCGCGCGCCTACACCGGGCTGTCATACGCGCCGCACACGTTCCGTGTCCGTGCAACGGACGCAGCAGGCAATGTCGATTCGACTCCGGCCGTCTGGACGTGGCGGATTAGACGCAACGCCGGCGCGCTTGCGAGCGACGGTCGAAACCGAGCCGCGCGCCTCGGGCAGGCGCTCGGCGTACGCTCTCCGGCGTGGAAGGCCGCTCGGAACTGGTTGAAGCGCTGTCACGCCTCAGCCTGTTCGCGGACCTGAGCGAGCCGCAGCTCCAGGACGTCGCTCATTCGGCGGACGAGGAGGTCTTCGAGGAGGGCCGCCGGATCCTGCGCGAGAACCTGTCGGGGTCCGGCGTCTTCTTCGTCCTGGACGGCGAGGTTTCCGTTCGGCTCGCCGGGCGCGAGCTTGCCAGGCTCGGCCGCGGAGAGTTCTTCGGCGAGATCTCCGTCGTGCTCCAGACGGCGCCGATGGCCGACGTCGTGGCGGCCTCGCTCGTTCGCTGCCTCGTCGTGCCGGGGCCCGAAGTCGAGCGGTTCCTCGTCGAGCGGCCGCGCGTGCTCTACCGGATGTTCCAGGCGGAGGCGCGCCGGCTCATGGCCGCGGAGCGGCGGGCCGCGGGGCTTTGAGCGCCGCCGACGGCCGCCCACATCCGCCGGGGCGGTACGACGTCGTCGTCGTCGGCAGCGGCCCCGGCGGGCTCCAGACCTCCTACTACCTCGGCCGTTACGGCGTCTCCCACGCGCTGGTGTCGGCCGACGACGCGCCGGGCGGGATGTTCCGCCGCTTTCCGGTCTTCGACCGCCTGATCAGCTGGACGAAGCCGGACGCGCCGTTCGAGCCCGGCACGCGCGAGTACGAGTCCTACGACCACAACAGCCTCCTCGCGGAGGACCCGGCCCATCGCGCGCTCGTCCCGCGCTACATGGACCGCGCGTTCGACGTTCCCGCGCGGCCGGAGATGGAGGCCGGGCTCGAAGCCTTCGCCGAGCGCGCCGGGGTGCTCGTCCGCTACGGCTGCCGCTGGGAGGCGACACGTCGAGACGACGACGGCCTCGTGCTGACGACGAGCGACGGCGAGTACCGGTGCGCGGCCGCGGTGTTCGCCGTCGGGGTCACGGAGCCCTGGAAGGGTGGGATCCCGGGCGCGGAGCACGCGCCGCACTACGTCGAGACGAAGAAGCCCTCCGCCTACCGCGGCAAGCGCCTGGTCATCGTCGGCAAGCGGAACTCGGGCTTCGAGCTCGCGAACGGCCTACTGCCGTGGGCGCGGGAGATCGTCCTCGTGTCGCCGAGGCCGGTGCGCTTCGGCGTCCTGGCCCGTTCGCCGCTCCGAGTCCGCTACCTGCAGCCGTACGAGGAGTACGTCCGCGGCGGCTCGGGGGCGCTCGTCGTCGACGCGGCGATCGAGCGCATCGAGCGGAACGAGGCCGGCTACGTCGTCCGTACGAAGGGCACGACGTGGCCCGGCGACCTCGACTTCGAGGCCGACGAGGTGATCGTCGCGACCGGCTTCGGCACCGCCCTGGCCGACCTTCGCGAGCTCGGCGTCGCCACCACCCGCGACGGGCGCATCCCCGCGCAGACGCCGTTCTGGGAGAGCGTCTCCGCACCGGGCGTCTTCTTCGCCGGGAACGCGACCCAGGGCGCGGCGGGCCTGCAGAAGCAGGGTCTCGCTGCGAACTCCACCGCGGTCAACGGCTTCCGCTACAACGCTCGCGTCCTTGCCCGGCACATCGCCGAGCGCCTCGGTTACGCGCGGCCGCGTCCGATCCTGCGTCCGGAGGCGCTCGTTCCCTACCTGCTCGCCGAACTGGCGCGCGCGCCTGAGCTCTGGATCCAGAAGGGCTATCTAGCGCGCGTCGTCACGTTCACGGACGCGGGAATCCGCGACGACGGCATCCTCCCGCTCGAGCACTTCGTCGACAGCATCGGCGAGGACTCCGCCGCGGTCGCGGTCGAGATGGACGGCAACGGGACGATCTACCCCGCCGTCTACGTGCGGCGGGGCGGCCGCCTGAACGAGCACCACCTCGATCCCCACCCGACGTACGCGTTCGACGGCGAGCCGCAGCGCGCCGCGCTCGAAGCGCTGCTCGGGCCGCTCGGCTGATCCCTCCGGCGTTTAACGAGGCCGGTGAGTTGGTACGGAAGTCGAATGATCATTCTCGGCGTGATCCTCTTGATCCTCGGCGTGATCTTCAACGCCGGCATTCTCTGGACCATCGGGCTGATCCTGATCGTGGTCGGAGTCATCCTCGCGCTTCTCGGGATGATGGGCCGCGCCGTCGGGCCCAGACGCTACTACTGGTAGGGAGCAGCTAAAGGGTCCCGGCCTGGGTGCCGATGGCTGCTCTGTGGCTCCTCCCCTAGGAGCCCTCTCCCGCCCAGAGCCCCGGCGTCAGGCCGCAAGCCGCCGGGGCTCTTTTACGTCTCGAAGTCCGGCTCCGCTTCGCGGAGCCATTACGACTTCGAGCCGGATCGGCTCCTAACGGCTTGCCTTTCTTAGCCGGCACCGGCAAAGCCGGTACCGGCGGCGCCGAATCCGTTGCGGTTTGGAACGCGTACTTGTCACAGGCGATGGAGCTCACTACCCGTGAGATCTGGGCGCTCGTCCACGGGCTGGTCATCGGGGGGCCGCTTCTCCTCGCCTTCGCAGCCGTCCTCGTCTCGCTCTACGGGCTGCGCTCCGAGCTTCTGACGGCCGAAGGCGTTCGTGACCGGAACGCGCCAATGGCACGAGTTCGCAGACGTGTGGAAGACGCACGTGGCGTTGATGGCGCCGATGCTCGCCACGGCAGCTGCCACGCTCGTCGACTACTACGGGCGGACGCTCGCACGCGACCGGACCGTCCGCAACCTCGCCCTCGCGCTATTCGTCGGCGCGTTCGCCGTCACCAGCCTGGCGGCGCTGATCGGCTCGCTGGTCACGCGCGCCGCCCCGATCCGCTGAAGGAGTCGCCAATGACGTCGCAGGAGCTCGTCTACAAGCCGCCGGTCCCGGCGCCGAGTGTGGAGACCGTCACGCCAGTCGAGAGCGCCCGCCCGTCTGGGCCGGCGGCAGCCGTGGTCCTGTCCGCGGCGCTCGGATGTCTCACTCTGGGCGTGCTGTCCGTGCTGACCGCCGCCGAAGAGCGCTTTTCGGACGCACTGACCGTGAGCGACCGAGTCGGCGACATCTCGGGGATTACGACCGCGTTCCGCGGCCGTGTTCTTCGCCTCCTGGGCCGTCTTTGCCGTCGTCTGGCGGCGAGCCGACCCGTCCCTGGCGCGCGTCGCCGCCGCGGCGGGGCTGCTGATCGCGCTCGGGGTGCTCGGGACGTTCCCGCCGTTCTTCAACCTCTTCGACTGACCGCCGAGAAGCAGTAGCTTCCCGCGCTCGATGAGGATCGTCGTGACGGGAGGTAGCGGCAAGGCCGGGCGCGTGGTCGTCCGCGACCTGGTCGAGCACGGACACGACGTGCTCAACGTCGACCGGCTGCCGTCGCCCGATTCCTCCTCGCCCGATAGCGCGGTACCGCTCATGCTGGCCGACCTGACGGACTTCGGCCAGGCGCTCGAGGCGCTGGGCGGCGGCGACCGGATGCCGGGAATCGAGGCGGTCGTCCATCTCGCGGCCGTTCCCTCGCCCGGTCACGCGACGCCCGACCAGGTCTTCCGGACGAACGTGACGAGCACCTACACCGTCTTCGCCGCCGCCGCGCGGCTCGGGCTGAGGCGCGTCGTCTGGGCCTCGAGCGAGACGACGCTCGGACTGCCGTTCGACCGCCCGCCGAACTACGCGCCGGTCGACGAGGCGCACGTCTACCCGGAGACGAGCTACGCGCTGTCCAAGGTGCTCGGAGAGGAGATGGCGCGCCAATTCAGCCGCTGGAGCGCGCTGCCGATCGTCGGCCTCCGCTTCTCGAACATCCTCGTCCGCGAGGACTACGCGCGCTTCCCGTCGTACTGGGACGACCCCGAGGCGCGGAAGTGGAACCTCTGGGGCTACGTCGACGAGAGCCACGTCGCCCAGAGCGTCCGGCTGGCCCTCGACGCGGAGATCGACGGCGCGGACAGCTTCGTCATCGCGGCTGCCGACACCGTCATGAAGCGCCCGAGCCGGGAGCTGATGGCCGAAGTCTTTCCGGAAGTCCCCGTCGCCGACAGCGTGAGCGGAAACGACACGCTCCTGAGCATCGAGAAGGCGCGACGGGTTCTCGGCTACTCGCCCGAGTTCACCTGGCGTGCCCTCT
>DATFQE010000104.1:0-9079 GCA_035264445.1 Gaiellaceae bacterium
CTTCATGCGCGTCGGCCTCGGGTGCGAGAACTGCGGCGTGACCTACCTGCGGATCGCACCGAACTTCCGGATCCCCTTCGGGCACCGGCACAAGGTGCAGGAGGAGGTCTACATGCTCGTCTCGGGCAGTGCGCGCATCAAACTCGATGACGAGGTCTACGACCTCGAGCCGTGGACGGCGGTGCGCATGTCGAAGGACACGACCCGCGGTCTGGAGGCCGGGCCCGAAGGAGCCGAGTTCGTGCTCGTCGGCGCGCCGAATACCGGCCCCGGCGACGCGATCACCGAGGCGGATTGGTGGTAGGCACCTGATCGACCCGCTCGAGCGCTGGCGGGAGCACGGCGAGAAGCCCGACTACGCGGGACTGCTCACCTTCGGCGGGGCGCCCTACACCCAGGATCCAACCGAGCTGGCCGGCGTCGACGTGGCGATCCTCGGCGCGCCAATCGACGACCTGGTCTCGGACCGGCCGGGAGCGCGGTTCGGGCCGCGGGCGATCAGAGCCGCGAGCTGCCCGCCCGGGCCGCACCTGGAGGCCGGGATCGATGCGTTCGCCGAGCTCCGGATCGTCGACTTCGGGGACGCGGCGGTGCTGCCCGCAGATCCCGCTCGCTCGCACGCGGCGATCGAAGCGCTCGTCGCGGAGGTGCTCGCGGCGGGCGTGCTGCCGGTCGTGCTCGGCGGCGACCACTCGATCGCCGAGCCGGACATCCGTGCCTGCGCCGCGAAGCACGGCCCGCTCGGGCTCGTCCACTTCGACACGCACACCGACACGGGAAGCGAGGTGTTCGGCGTCGAGATCTCGCACGGGACGCCGATGTACCGCCTCGTCGAGGCGGGGCTCGTCGACCCCGAGCGCTACGTCCAGATCGGGCTGCGCGGCTACTGGCCCGGACCTGCGGAGTTCGAGTGGCAGGCCGCGCACGGGATCACAGCGCTGTTCATGCACGACGTCCGCGACCTCGGTATCCGCGAGGTCGTGCGCCGCGCGCTGGTGGTCGCGGGCGCCGGCCCCGTCTATCTCACGGTCGACGTGGACGTGCTCGATCCCGGCTTCGCGCCCGGGACCGGGACGCCCGAGCCCGGCGGGATGACGCCCGTCGACCTGCTCTGGGCGGTGCGCACGGTCGCCGAGCAGACGGAGCTCGTCGGCGCCGAGGTCGTCGAGGTCTGCCCACAACAGATCGGCTCGCTCGACCCGACGGCTCTCGTCGCGGAGCGCATCGTCCGCGAGGTGTTGACCGGGATCGCGCTCAGGCGCCGCGGCGCAGCAGCCCGCTGACCTTCTCGATCCCGCGCTCGGTCCAGGTCTCGCGCTCGCGGTCGAAATGGCCCTGCACGGCGCGCGCGTACGGCGCCGACACGCGCTGCGCGTACGCGGCGAACCCCTCGTCGCCGATCGGCGTCCAGTCCTCACGGTACGGGACGAGCAGATGGTCGCGCGAGACCTTCCCGGCCGAGAGCAGGAACGCGAGCCCGATGCCCTGCGAGACCTCGAGCAGCGAGCGGCCCTCGAGGCTCGCCTCCACCCGCAATCCGCTGTAGAGCTTCGCGAGCTCGTCCGGGCTCGGGATGTCGCCCGCGTGGTCGCGCAGCTCGTTCACCGACTTCCGCAGCTCCTCGAGCTCGACCGGAGGGATATCGATCAGACGCGCAGCCGTTCCCGAGCTGCCCTCGAGCGCGCCGAGCAGGTCGTCGAGGGAGCCGAACTGCGCTTGCTCGCCGACGACGCCGGCGGCCTTCAGCTCGTTCGTCAGGGACTCCAGATACACGCGCGAGCCGTGCGCCACGTCGCTCGCGGCGGCCAGCAGCCACAGCGGCGAGAACCCGAACGCGGCGATCGAGCCGAGCTCGACGACGTTGCCCGCGCCCTTCCGGATCGCCAGCTGCTTCGCGGCGGGCGCCTGCGGTTCGTCGGGGGACGAGGCCGGCTCGACGCCGCCCACGAGCTCGATTGAGATCCGGAGGAGGTTCTTCGCGCTCGCCTCGTAGAGCCGCGAGCGGCGGACGAACCGCGGCAAGAGCACCTGCGCCGACTCGTGGACCAGGCCGGCGACTCCCCCGACGAGCGAGCGGATCAGACGCTCGGGGAGCGAGACCACGAAGCTCGCGCGCACGCCCGCACCGTACCCTCCTGTCGATGCTGGAGCTCTTTCCCGAAACCGCGACGGTCGAGGACGGCGAGCTCGCCGTCGGCGGCGTGCGCTGCTCGGCCCTGGCCGACGATCACGGGACGCCGCTCTTCGTCTACTGCGAGGCGACCCTGCGGGAGCAGGCCCGCGCCTACCGGCGAGCGGCGCCCGGCGCGCTGGTCGCCTACGGGTCGAAGGCGTTCCCGAACCTCGCGCTCCTGCGGCTCTTCGCGGAGGAGGGGCTCGGCGCCGACGCGTCGACGCTCGGCGAGCTCGTGCTCGCGCGGCGGGCCGGCATTCCCGGCGAGCGCCTGATCGTCCACGGCAACAACAAGGACGACGACGAGCTGCGGGCGGCCGCCGAGGAACGGGCTGGGCTCGTCGTGCTCGACGCCCTCGACGAGATCGAACGCGCCGCCCGCGCCGGGATCCGCCGCGTGCTCGTGCGCGTGACGTCGGGGATCGAGGCGGATACGCACGAGGCGATCCGAACCGGCCATCACGGCTCCAAGTTCGGCCTGCCACCCGCCGCCGCCCGCGAGGCCGTCCGGCGGGCGCGCGAGGCGGGCCTCGACGTCGCCGGGCTGCACGTCCACGTCGGCTCGCAACTGCTCGACGCCACAGCAGCCGGCATGACCGTCGACTGGCTCGCCGCCTTTGCGGCCTCGTGCCGGGCCGAGCTCGACTGGACGCCGGCCGTCGTCGATGTCGGGGGCGGCCTCGGTGTGCGCCACGTAGCCGACGAAGACGCGCCCAGCGTCGAAGAGTTCGTCGGCGAGCTGCTCGGGAGGCTGCGCCGCGGCTTCGCGCTCCACGGTCTCCCGGAACCTGACGTCGTGCTCGAGCCGGGTCGCTCGCTCGTAGGCCGGGCGGGCGTGGCGCTCTACCGGGTCGGCTCCGTCAAGGCGGCGAGCGAGACGGCGCACGTGGTGGCCGTGGACGGCGGGATGTCGGACAACCCGCGGCCGATGCTCTACGGCGCCCGTTACACGGCCGTGCTGGCGAACCGGCCCGAGGAACCGCCGGCGCGCGCCTACTCGGTCACGGGGAAGCACTGCGAGGAGGAAGTGCTGGTCGGCCGGGTGGAGCTGCCCGAGCCCCGGCGCGGCGACCTGCTCGCCGTCCCGGCGAGCGGCGCCTACACGCTTGCGATGAGCTCGAACTACAACGTCGTACCCCGCCCGGCCGCCGTCCTCGTCGCGGACGGGCACGCGCGCGTGATTCGGCGCCGCGAGACGCTGGACGACGTGCTCGCGCTCGAGACGGGCTAGCGGGCGGCCGGGCGCAATCCGGGCCGCACGAGCTGCGACGGCCGCTCGAGCCGGGCGTCGTTGACGCTCGGATTGTGCGGCTCGGCGAGCGGCGGCGCGCCGAACGAACGGGCCGTCTGCTCCGCCGGTGGCTCGCCGTACAGGGTCGTGCGCTGGCGCGGAGTGCGGCCGAGCGCGCGAATCGCCGCCTCGAGCACCTCGGGCGGCGCCTCCTGGCCGTGGCTCGCCCCGGCCGCGCGCGAGATCGACTCGTTCATCAGCGTCCCGCCGACGTCGTTCGCGCCCGCCTGCAGCACCGCCTTCGCACCGTCGAGCCCGAGCTTGACCCACGAGGCTTGCACGTTCGTGATCCACGGGTGCAGCGCCAGCCTGCCGACGGCGTGGACGAGCAGCGCCTCGCGAAAGGTCGGGCCCGGCCGCGCGCGGCCGCGGAGGTAGATCGGCGCCTCCATGTGCACGAACGGCAGCGGCACGAACTCGGTGAAGCCGCCGCTTCGCCGCTGCTGCTCGCGGAGCGCGATCAGGTGCCGGGCCCACGAGCGCGGCCCGTCGACGTGGCCGAACATGATCGTCGTCGTCGAGCGCAGGCCCAGGCGGTGTGCGGTGTCGTGGACGGAGAGCCACTGCTCGGTCGTGACCTTGTCGGGACAGATGACCGCACGTACCTCGTCGTCGAGAATCTCCGCCGCGGTGCCGGGCAGTGACGCCAGGCCGGCCTCGCGCAGGCGCGCGAGGTACGTGTCCAGCTCGAGCCCGAGCGTCGCCGCGCCCTGCCAGACCTCGAGCGCCGAGAAGGCGTGCACGTGGATGTCCGGCACCGCCGCCTTCACGGCCTCGCAGATCTCGACGTACGTCTCGCCGGTGAACGCCGGGTGAATCCCGCCCTGGAGGCAGATCTCGACGCCTCCACGCTCCCACGCCTCCTCGGCGCGGCGGGTGATCTCCTCGACCGGCACCAGATACGGCTTGCCGCGCAGGTCCTCTGCGAGCTTGCCTTTCGAGAACGCGCAGAAGCCGCAGCGGAAGTAGCAGACGTTGGTGTAGTTCACGTTGCGGGTCACGACGTAGGTGACCTCGTCTCCGCAGACCTCACGCCGGAGCCGGTCGGCGGCCGCGAACACGCGGTGGGCCTCCTCCCCGCGCGCCGAGAAGAGCCGGACGATCTCGTCCTCGCCGAGGTCGTCGCACGTGTCGATCGGGAGCGCGTGCCGCGGGACGAACGGGATCGCGGCCGTGGCACCCGCGGCCCAGCGGTCCTCTCGGGCGAGCGCGTCGCCGTCGGCCCGATGCAGGGCGGTCGGGAGCACCGTCGGATCGATCCATTCCCTGCCCAGGTACTCGGGGTAGACGGCGAGCCTCGGAGCGAGCTCGAGCCCGGCCGCGCGGGTTGCGGCACCCAGCAGCTCGATCTCGGGCCACGGCGCCTCGGGGTTGACGTGGTCGATCGTGACCGGCGAGAGCCCTCCCCAGTCGTCGATGCCGGCCTCCAGCAGCCGCGGGAACTCGTCGTAGCTCAGATTCGGGGGCGCCTGCACGTGCACCTCGGGCGGCAGCACGAGACGCGCGGCCGCGGCCGACCAGAGCAGGTCATCGAGCGACGGCTCGGGCGCGCCGGCCATCCGCGTTCCCGGCTTCGCCCTGAAGTTCTGGACGATCACCTCCTGGACGTGTCCATGGCGCTCGTGCAGGTCGCGGATCGCGAGCAGCGCCTCGATCCGCTCCGCGCGGGTCTCGCCGATCCCGATCAGGATCCCGGTCGTGAAGGGCACGCGGGCGCGGCCGGCCGCGTCGATCGTCGCGAGACGCGCCGAGGGGAGCTTGTCCGGCGAGCCGAAGTGCGGGCCGCCTCGCCGCGAGAGCCGTTCCGACGCGGTCTCGAGCATGATCCCCTGCGAGACGCTGACCTTCCGCAGGGCGGCGAGGTCCTCGTCTCCCATCACGCCCGGGTTGAGATGCGGGAGCAGGCCGGTCTCCTCGAGCACGAGCCTCGCGCACCGGGCCAGGTACTCCAGCGTCGTCGAGCAGCCGAGCGCGGCGAGCTCGTCCCGCGCGACGCGGTAGCGGAGCTCCGGCTTGTCGCCGAGCGTGAAGAGCGCCTCGTGACAGCCCGCCGCCGCGCCCGCGCGTGCGATCGCGAGGACCTCGTCCTCCGTGAAGTAGGCGCGCTGGCCGCGCCGCGGAGGTCGCGCAAAGGTGCAGTAGTGGCAGACGTCCCGGCAGAGCTTCGTCAGCGGGATGAAGACCTTCGGCGAGTAGGTGACGACGCGCGTCGTCCGCAGCGCGCGCGCCGCGGCGCAGACCTCGTCCACCGGGGTGTCTACGAGGGCGAGGGCGTCCTCCCTGTTCATGAGCCGGAGCCTACTTCGCTGGGCAGCTGCGGACGCGCCAGTCGAGCGTCGCCACGCGCGAGTCCTTGAGGAACGCGACCGCCCGCACCCGTGAAGTGCCGCGGAGGAACCTACGCGGGACGACCGCGCGGAAGGGCGGGCGCCGGTCTCGCCGGATCCGCCGGTCGCCGGCGTAGAAGTGTGCCGAGCCGATCCGCGCCGCGTCCGCGCCGCCCACGCCGACCGACACGGGCCCGCGAGCGCAGACCCGCCCCCTGGAGCGGCCGCGCTCGTAACGGACGCGCAAGCCGAGCGACACGCCCTGCCGGCACGTCCCGCCCGCACACATTCGGAGCTTCGCCAGCCGGGTGGCGAGGTCGGCCTTCAACGGCGCGTGGGCCGCGCTGGCGTGCAGGCTCGTGAGCTCGTTCGGATCGGCCGCGAGGTCGTAGAGCTCCTGCTCGTTCGTGGAGTGCTCGACGTAGACGTAGCGCGGCGAGCGGAGCGCCCTGTAGCCGGTCGTCTCCAGCAGGATGTCGCGCCCGGAGTACAGGCGCGGATCTCGCGCGAACGGCTGCAGCGGCCGGCCGTCCATGGCGCGCCCGGGAGTGGCGCCGGCGGCAGAGACGATCGTCGGCGCCAGGTCGATGTTCGCCACCAGCTGAGGACGGACGGCGCCGCGCGGTATCCCCGGCCCGCGGACGATCAGCGGCACGCGCGTGGACGGCTCGTAGTGGAGCACCTTGCCGGTCTGGACGCGGTGCTCGCCGTGGAAGAAGCCGTTGTCGGACGTGAAGACGATCAGCGTGGTGTCGAGCTCGCCGGCGGCGCGGAGCGCGGCGACGATCTCGGCGATCCCCTCGTCGACGGCCAGCAGCGACTCGAGCCGCTGGCGGTACTCCTCGGTGATCGCCGCGACACGACCGGGCCCGATCACGGGCCGAGCCCGGATCCCGCGCGGCTTGTCGCTCACGTCCGCCTCGTTGAACGCCGGCGTGACGGGCAGCGGCTCCGCAGCGAAGCGATTCCGGTGCCTCGGCGCGGGCACCGGCGTCGCCAGGTTGACCGGGTCGTCGGGCTCGCGCGGGCCGCCGCTGTGCGGGGCGAGGTAGGCGACGTTGAGGAAGAAGGGGCCGCCCGGCGCCAGTCGCCGCACGGCATCGACGGCCTTGCGTGTGTAGACGTCCGCCTGGTACGAGGCGGGATCGACGCCGTAGCGGACCGTCCTCCCGTTCTCGTTCAGGGTGTAGTTGTAGAACTGGTAGGTGGAGGGGTCGACGGACCCGTACCACTCGGTCCAGCCGGGCGGGATCTCGGTGGCCGAGCGGCGCCCGTACCCGTTCAGGTACTTGCCGATGTGCACCGTTCGGTAGCCGGCGCGCTGCAGCCAGACGGGCAGCGTGTTCGTGTGGTCGAGCTTCTCGTAGCCGCCGGTCGGGGCGGCGTTGCCCATCACGGTGTGGTTGTGCGCGTACTGGCCGGTCAGGAAGGTCGAGCGCGACGGGCAGCAGAGCGGGAAGGAGACGAAGCTGTTCGCGAAGGTCGTTCCCTCGGCAGCGAGCAGCGCCCGCACGTTCGTCATCACGCGCAGCGACTCGACCGTCTGGTCGTCGGTCATGACGACGAGGACGTTCGGCCTGGCCGGCGCCTGCGTCGATCCCGCGCCCGCCGACCCGGCGATCCCGGCGCCGATGCTGACCGCAAGCAAGAGAGCGAGCCCTCTCACCCCGGGAACCTGACAAACGAGTGTTAGCCGGCTGTTAGGCGGGTGTTCGAATTCACGACGTCGGCCGGGTCGGTCACCGGGGCCCGGCAGACGAAGCTCTCGCAGAGGTAGACGGCCGGGCGGCCGTCGACGAGCCGCTTGCCCTCGAGCAGCGGCACGCCGTCGGCGGGCCCGACCGCTACGACGACGCGCGGGTCGAAGCCGGCCAGCGCCGCCTTCGCAACCTCGCTGTCCGGGGGGCCGGCGATCGCGAGCTCGCGCGGCGGGGAGAAGTGCAGGTCGAGCGCCGACAGCGCCCACCCGAACGCGAGCGGCACGCGACCGGCTGCGCGATGCACGAGCCGGAAGACGGAGACGGCGCGCCGCTCGAGCTCGTCGTCGCCGTAGATGCGCGCGAGCCGCAGCAGCACCCAGGCCAGCATCGAGTTGCCCGACGGCGTCGGCTGGTCCTCGAGGTCCTTCCGGCGGGCGACGAGCTCCTCGCCCGCCGACAGGAAGAAGCCGCCGCGCTCCTCGTCGGCGAACAGCTCGATCGCGAGCCGCGCGAGCCGGTTCGCCTCCTCGAGCCAGCGCACCTCGCCGGTCGCGACGTGGAGCTCGAGCAGGCCGTTCGCGACGTCGGCGTAGTCGGGGAGGAATCCCGCGGCGCCCGAGCGTCCTTCGCGCCACGTCCGGTAAAGGCGTCCGTCGCCGTCGGAGAGCGGGCCGAGGATGAACTCCGCGAGCCGCACGCCCGCCTCGCGCCAGTCGTCTCGCTCGAGCCGCCTCGAGGCCTCGGCGAGCGCGGCGAGCAGCAGGCCGTTCCACGAGGCGACGACCTTGTCGTCGCGCGCCGGCTTCGGCCGGCGTTCGCGCTCCTCGAACAGCCGCGCGCGCAGCTCGGGATCGAGCTGACCGCGGATGACGGAGCGCCCGTGCTCGAACGGCTGCAGCAGCTCCTCCGGAACGCCCTCGTCGGCGGTCCACGTGAACGTGAGCCCTTCGACGCCGTTCGTGTCCGCGTCCTGCGACGACGCGAAGCCGCCGTCCGGCAGCGCGAGCTCGCGGAGGACGTACGCGAGCGTCTCCTCGACGACCTCGCGGTAGCGCTCGTCGCCGGTGACGACCCAGGCGTGTAGGTAGTTCGCCGCGAGCAGCGCGTTGTCGTAAAGCATCTTCTCGAAGTGCGGAACGAGCCAGCGCGCGTCGACCGCGTACCGGTGGAAGCCGCCGCCGACCAGGTCGTACATGCCGCCCGCGGCCATGGCGTCGAGCGTCTTCACGACCATCGGGAGCGCCTCGTCGTCGCGGGCACTCCACCTGAGCAGGAACTCCAGCACCGAGGCCGGCGGGAACTTCGGCGCTCCGCCGAAGCCGCCGTTGACCGGGTCGAACACCGAGCGCAAATTGCGAGCGGCCTCGTGCAGGAGGTTCTCGGTGAGGGGATCTGCCGAAGGGGCAACGTCGGCGCGAACGGCGTCCACGAGGGAGCGGGCCTGCTCGGTCACGTCCGCGCGGTTCTCGCGGTACGCCTTCGAGACCGCCTCGAGCAGCTGGGGAAAGCTCGGCAGCCCGTGCCGCGGCTCGGGCGGAAAGTAGGTGCCGCCGTAGAACGGCGCGCCCTCGGGGGTGAGAAAGACCGT
>DATFQE010000105.1:0-10782 GCA_035264445.1 Gaiellaceae bacterium
CGGTACAGGAGTTGGCGCGTGTCCTCCGGGGACAGCGCCGGGAAGTTCTCCATCCGGTGGAGATGCCCGTTGACGCGGATCGCGGGTTGCGAGCCCACGGTCAGGTGGAGGTCGGACGCGTTCCGTCCCACCATCCATTCGAGCAGGGTGTCGATCGAGTACGTCGTCTCGGGCATGGCTCCCTCGATTGGGGGTATCGGCAGCGCCGACCGCTTCCTAAAGGGCCGTGTAGTCCAGGGCGGAAACCCGCACCGCTACGAGCCTCGGGGCCGGTCCACCGCGCCCTTCGAAGTCGCTCCGGTCGGTCCGGATCTCGAGCGGCGCGGGCTGCGGCGAGGCACCGGCGGAGAGCTCGACGTCGGCGTGACCGCCGCCGTGCAGCGTGATCGTCCTGGCCGCCCCGCCGGCGACTTCAAGGCGCACGATCCGGGTCAGCCGGCCCGCCGGCAGCGAGAGACGGACGCGGAAGACGCCTCCGCCCTGCTCGCCCCACACCCGGTAGCGGACGATCGCGGCGGCCCAGCCGTCCGGATACAGGCCCTCCGTGAGCGACCGGAGGCGCGCTTCCCCCGCGAGCCGCCACACCGTGAGGCCCGGCCGGGGCCGCCGCACAACCGTCCCTGCGAGCCGGGCCGCACTGCCGTAGTCGTTCACCACGAGCGTGCGGGTCGTGCGGATGCCGAGCCGGCCACCTTCTTGTACACGCGCGCGCGCGTAGGGATAGTTGTCCTCTTCCTCGGGCCGGAGACCGATCGGCCGGCCGAATTCTCGGTTCCAGGTTTCGAGGTTCCAGCCCGCGTGCGCCTGCGCCCCCGGCAGCGCGAGGTAGTCGGCGGGGCCGAGCCGGCTGTCGTCCAGCCAGTCGGGCGGCGACGCGGCGAAGGTCGCGAGCGTCCGGGCGGTCATCGCGCGATCCGCCTGGTACGCGGCGACACCGACGACGGCCAGCAGGACGACCGCCGCCGCGGCCACGCCGGTTCCCATCCGGTTCGACACAGCCAGCCCGGCCACGACGAGGCTTCCCAGGAGCGCCGTGCCGGCGAAGATCGCGGCGGCGTCGCCGTCGGTCAGGCGCCAGGCGACCTCGCCGAACGCCGAGAGCGTCGGCGAGTCGAACGAGAAGCGGTAGTCCGCCTCGGTCGCAAGCGGATACATGAGCGCGGCGGCGCCGAGCGCAAGCGCCAGGCCGGCGTGGAGCAGACGCTTCGGTGCGCCGCGCTCGACGTACGCGAGAAACGCGACGAACGCGAGTGGGACGAGGTGGACGACGTAGCGCTCCATCACGCGCCCCGCGTCGCCCGTGGCGATCAGCGCCGCCTCGAGGACGAACAGGGGGACGACCGCGGCCGTGAGCGCGGCGAAGCCCGCCTCGGCTCGCGTGCGCGGGCGGGCGAGGAGCAGGCCGACGCCGAGACCGGCGCCGGGCGCCACGAGCCAGCCCAGCGAGAAGGGCAGAACCCCGGCCGTCAACATCGCCCAGCGGGCGAACTCCCGGAGTGGGAGCTCGAAGTCGAGCACACCTGCGTACTGCCCGAAGACGGCTCCGCCCGTGATCACGATAAGGGCGCCGAGCCCCGCCAGCGTGACAGCCGATAGGCGATGGCGCCCGAAGGAGGTGCGGACGCCCTCGTGCGTGGAACGGCCGACCGCGACCACCGCGACGAGATACGCGAGCGGCACGACAGCGAACTGCGTGCGCGTGAGGACGGCAAGGAGCGAGACGCCTACGACCGCCGCATCCCAGCCGCGAGACGGCCGTGCGAGCGCCCGGGTCATGACCGCGACCGCGAGGAGGAAGGCCGGGTAGCCGGCCGCGTCCGTCATCAGGTACGAGTGGTAGATCAGGCCCGGAGCGACGACGGCGGCGGCCGCGACGAGCAGCGAAGAGCGCCCGCTCACCACCTGCCGCGCCAGCCAGTACGCGGGAAACACGGCCGCCGCCATCACGAAGGCGTTCAGCACCTTCGCGACCTCGTATGCGGTCTCCGCGTTCGGCACGAGCCACGCCGCCGCCTGGATCAGCACGGCGACGGGCGCCGGGAAGAAGTAGGTGTCGCCGCGTAGGACGAACCCGTCGCCGGCCGCGACGGACTGCGCAAGCTTGGTGAACAAGAGCTCGTCGGTAAAGACCGCCGGCGTCCGGTGCCCGAGCGACTGGATCGCGTGGTATGCGACCGCGCCGATGTAGAGGGCGACGAGCGGGAGCCACGCCGTCCGGCCCGGGCGGGATGGCGTCGCGGTCACGCGCGCGCGTTCCGGCGCGAGGGTCGAGCTCACAGCGTCGTGGGCCGCGGCTTCGGCGCCTTGCACGCGCCGGCGTCCGGCGTGAAGAGCGGCGCCGAGGCGCGGCCGCTGACCAGGCGAGAGCCGACGAACCCCGCCTGGTCGGCGCCGTAGCGAGCACGCCAGGGCGCGGTCGAGCAGACCGTCAGCGTGACGACGCGGCTCTCGCCGCCGGGCACGACGGCCTGCACGGCGCGGCGGCCCGGGCTGCGGAAGCTGAACGTCATCTCCCGGACGGCATCCGGAGCCGAGAGCTCGATCCGCAGCCGGCCGGCGACCGGCGCTCCGTTGCTGGCGGGCCAGACCGTGATCCGACCCGCGGAGGCGAGCCAACCGTCGGCGTAGCGCCCCTCGAGCAGAAGCGCGAGGCGCGGGCGGCCCGCGGGCTTCCAGAGCGCGAAGCCGTCCATCGAAGCGAGCGGCCGCGCCCCGCGGAGCTCTACCCACGAACCGCGCGTCTCGACGAGCAGCGCCTCGTCGCCGACGTCGATCGCCCCGTCGGGCGCGACGCCGGCGTCATCGGCCTGGAAGGCATCGAGCCTCACCGCGCCGGGCAGAACTGCGACGCGGTCGACCGACCTGTTCCAGAACAGCTGCTCGAGCGCCTCGGTGCGCACGCCGCCGGGCGTGCGGAGAAGCGTGACCCGGCCGGCATCCGCGCGGTCGATCCACGACGGGTCGCGCGGCAGCATCGCCGTGCGGATTGCCTCGGTGTTCCGCAGGTCGAAGGAGGTCGCGCCGGCGGCAACCAGACCCGAGAGCGCGAGCGCGATCGCCACGACGACCGGCGTCCCGATCCTTGGTCGTGTCGCGGCGGCGATCGCCGCGAGGAAACAGACACCGGCGACCGTCGCGAGCAGCAGGGCCGCTCCCGCCGAATCGCCGACGAGCTGTTCCAGCCGCCCGGTCGCGAGCAGGAAGGCGGAATGCGTCTTGCCGTCGCCGGGTGTGTAGCCGGACAGCGGGAAGACTGCGGTGACGGACAGGAGCGCGGCGGCCAAGCCGGCGTGGAGGATCCGCATCGGCCAGCCACGCGACGCGTAGAGCCCGAAGGCGAGCCCGAGCAACGGCAGCGCGTAGAACGCGTACCGCTCCTGGACGTGCTCCGGAGTCGCGAAGAGCGAGGCTTCGACGACGAGCGCGGCGACGAACGGCAGCGCGAGTGCAGCGAAGGCGCGCTCGCTGCGCGTCCTCGGAGCGGCGAGCGCGACGGCGAACCCGAGGAGTGCGCCGGGAATCAGGATCCATGCCGCCGCGTACCCGAGGACGAGGAGGTTCGAGCCGATCCGCTCCACCAGCAGCGCCGGGTCGACGTCGACAGAGAGCACCGCGCGGTAGGTCCCGAGCACGCGCGCAGGCCCTGCGGCGACGCCGAGGACTGTGGCGCCGGCGACCGCGGCGAGCGGCAGGGTTTGCTCCCGCACGACCGCGCTGAACCGCCGTTCCGCGAGACCCAGGACCGCAACGGCAATCGGGTAGCAGGCGAAGAGCACGGCGAACTGCGTCCGGGTGCCCGTCGCCGCGGCGGCGAGCGCGAGGAAGGCGAGGTGGGCGCGCCGGGTCGGGGTCGCGAGAGCGAAGACGCCTGCGGTGACGGCGGCGAGCGCGAGCGGATACGCGACCGTCTCTGCGAGGATCCAACCCGCGTAGAGCATGTCCGGAACGGCGATCGCGAGTGCCGCGAGCGCGAGCGCCAGGCCGCGACCGAGGCCGAGCCGCCGGCCCAGCACGAACACCGGGACGCACGCCAGCGACATCGCGACGGCGCCGAAGAGCTGAATGATCCGCCACGACGCCTCGACGTCGCCGAGCAGCCATGCGGGGGCGGTCAGGAGCGGGTAGACGAGCGCAGGAAACGGCGTGAGCTCACCGCGAACGAGCGGCAGGCCGCTGTCGGCGAGGGAGCGACCCAGCTCGGAGTACATGTACTCGTCCGAGAAGTACACCGGGGTCGCGCGCAGCCAGCCGGCCAGCACATGGACGAGCGAACTGGCGAGAACGAACGCGGCAAGCAGAGGCGTCGTCCCGACTCGAATGCCGGTCAAGGCACGGCTCGAAGAGCGGACCGCGATCTCCATGCTCGCTCTATCGGCCGGGCGGACGGATCCCTTGAAAGAGGGACAGAACGCCGAGAGGGCCGGCTTCGCCGGCCCTCTCCTGAGACGTTCTTCGGTAGCGCCAGATCCGGGTGAAGTCGTGAGGCTTCAGCCGGGGAACTAGCAGGCGCCGGTGACGATGTCGCTGCCGGGACCGGCCTTCTTCCAGGTCTCGGCGCCCTTCGTCGCCTCGATGCAGTACGTCGTGCTCGTCGCGGCCACGACGGCGATGTCCTTGATGCCCTGGTCGTACGAGCTCTGAAGGACGCCCAGCGTCATGCCGGCGTACGTGTTGTTGTCGGCATAGAACGCCTCGGCGCCGGGGATCGACGCGCGGACGTTGGCCTGCGCGGCGGACTTGTTCGCCCGATCGCGGAACTTCATGTACGACGGGACGGCGATCGCGAGCAGGATGCCGATGATGATGATCACGACCAGGAGCTCGATCAGGGTGAAACCACCCTCCTCGCGACTCCGCGCGACCCTCGCGTTGAGGCTCTGCAGCATGTGATTGAACTCCTCTCGATAGAGCATGGATGACTCTCTGCGGGTCTCTATCGGCGGAAACGCCGCCGGACTTAGTCCCCGCTTTGGGTGAGGTCCGGCGCAAAAACGGCGAGAGGGCCGGCTTTGCCGGCCCTCTCCTTGAACGCTGCTTCGTTCACGCCTCATCCAGCCGAAGTCGCGAGACTTGAGCCGGGGAACTAGCAGGCGCCGGTGACGATGTCGCTGCCGGGACCGGCCTTCTTCCAGGTCTCCGCGCCCTTCGTCGCCTGGATGCAGTACGTCGTGTTCGTCGCGGCCACGACGGCGATGTCCTTGATGCCCTGGTCGTACGAGCTCTGAAGGACGCCCAGCGTCATGCCGGCGTACGTGTTGTTGTCGGCGTAGAACGCCTCGGCGCCGGGGATCGACGCGCGGACGTCGGCCTGCGCCGCCGACTTGTTCGCCCGGTCGCGGAACTTCATGTACGACGGGACGGCGATCGCGAGCAGGATGCCGATGATGATGATCACGACCAGGAGCTCGATCAGGGTGAAGCCACCCTCCCGATGCCGCTGGTTGATCCGATCGTTGAGCCTTGCAAGCATGGGTCGAACTCCTCCTTGGTCGGGCCTGGACGGTGGCTCAAGCGTGTATCGGCGGCCACGTGGCCACGGCCACCCCACAAAGGGGTGAGATTTCGCCGCGCGAGAAGGCTGTAAGCGTTCTGTACGGATTGCCCCCGGCCCCGCATGACGCCGGGCCGACCGGTAACCAATGACTCTGGGGAACCGAAGGCCGGGCGGTCTCTTTTCTGGGGGCGAGCCGCCCGGCCTTTGTCCCTCGGCCCGAAGTTTTCACAGCGCCCGTTTGGCCATGACCGGGGTCAGACCCCGGACATGGCTCTTCCAGGCTTTCCGCCGACGATGTCGGTCGCCGCGAATGCCGGCTTTGCCGGCGTTCGTCAGGACGGCCCGTCGCTAGCGGAATCCGCCTGAAAGTCGTCATGCCCCGGCGCAGCCGGGGCGGACTTTCAGGCGGTGAAGTCGCAGCCGAGATACTCGAGCGCGCGCGAGGTTTCTTCGACGAAGCGATCCGCCTCGCGACGCGTGCCGAACGCATACGGGCCGGGCTTGATCGGCTTGACGCGCATGCTGTCGACCGGGTACACGTCGCATTCGACGAGCGTCTCGCCGGCCGCGCCTTCGATCAGGCGCATCGTCACGACCTGCCGGCCGTCCTTCTTCGCCGAGCGAACGGCGGTCACGACTTCGCGTTCTCGGCTGCCTGGGCGACGACGTCGAGATCGGTGAAGCCGTCGAGCCGGACGAAGAGGTCGCCGGGGCGCTTGAAGACCAGGACTGTGGGGGCCTCGAGGACGCCGAGCTTGACGGCGAAGGGCCGCGCCTGGCGCTCCCTGCTGACGTCGACCGTGAGGAACGAGGCGCCCCCCGCGCGGGCACCGGCGGCCGCTTCCTTCGCGGCCATCTCGTCGAGGCGCGCATCCGGCGTCACGAACGCGACCACGGCGACGGCTCGAGCTCTCAAAGCGCGCGCGAGCGCGGGAGGAAGGCCGGCGTTCAGCTTGATCTTCGGCCGCGCGGGCTTCGGCGTGGCCGACGGCTTCGCCGGGCGAGCCGTGCGGGCCGGCGTCTTACGTGCGGCCAGCCGGGGGAGCGGCGCGATCGAGTCCGCCGTCGCGGCCGACGCGCCGGCGCCACGCGAGAGCATGAAGAGGCTGAGCGCAGCGCCCGCCGCGGCGAGCAGGACGATGGGCAGGATGACGTTGAGCCGCAGTTGACCGTTCATGCGTCCTCTAGCGGTTCAGGCGTGATGCCCAATTCGAGCGCACGGACGAGCCCAGCCAGCGATCGGGCTCTCCGACGGGGACGATGTCGACCGAGACGATCGTCTCGGGGCGCAGGAACCGGCCGCTGAAGAACGGCCAGCCTTCCGTCTCGTCCGCGAGGTGCTTGACAACCTCACGCGCGTACTCGCGAGCCTTCTGCGGGTCGCCGAACGAGCCGACCGGCACGCGCTCGCCGTCGGAAAGACGCAGCGAGACCTCGTAGGACATCGCCGACGGCACTTCCTGCTCGCTCGCGGTCTCGGCCTCGAGCTCGCGTTCCGGCGCCTCCACATGGCTGAACGTCGGCTCCGGCACGGGGTCCACTGCGACTGGAGCCGCCACGGGCGCACCCGCCGCCTCCGACGTCTCGTGGACGAGCGGCGCCACGTGGGCCACCTCGACGGGCCGCAGCGCGGGCTCCGGCTCTGGCGCGGGCTCAGGCGCCGGCGTCACGGGCAGCTCGGGAGCGACCGGGGCGACGGGCTCGACGGCGACCGGAGCGACGAGCGGCGGAGCCTCCGGTGTTGCAACCGGCTCGGGCTGGACCTCGACGACGGCCTCGACGATCACGGGCTCTGGCTGGACCTCGAAGACGGGCTCGGCGGCCACGGGCTCGGGCTCCTCGACCGGAGTGCCGTGCACGCGATCGATGGTCGCGTGCAGGTCGCTTCGCGACGCGACGACGAGGCGCGGCTCGCTGCCGAGCGCCCGGCGGAGGTTCTCCGTCACCAGCTCGTTCGACGGGTCCGCGACGGCGACGACCGGCACGCTTTCTTCGAAGCCGACGGGCAGCGCGGCAAAGATGTGCGCTTTCTCGGCGGAGAGCAGCCTGTTCGCGGCGGGATCGAGCGCGAGCTGCGAGAGCTCGACGAAGCGCAGGCCCTTCTGATCGGCGAGCAACCGGCCGAGCTCGCGCTCGTCGATGAGCCCGCCTTCGAGGAGGACCTCGCCAAGGCGCTTGCCGGAGCGGACGCCCTCCTGGAGGGCGTCCTCGAGCTGCTCCTCGGTGAGCAGGCCCGCGCGGAAGATCAACGTCCCGAGCGGGACGCCGAGGTTCGCCACCTCTTCCGGGCTCGGCGGCGGAGGCGTCGTCGTCGGCTGCGTCTCGACGGCCATGGGCTCGGCCGCCGTGAGGAGGGGAAGGGGCGGCGGCATCGTCGGCTGCAGCGGCTCGACTGCCTCCACCGGCGGCTGGAGCTCGACCGCGTCCGACTGCTGCGGGTAGCTCTCGACCGCCGAGGTCTCGAGCTTCTGTAGCGGCTGAACCTCGTCGAACGGCTGAAGCGGCTCGAGCGCGGGCGGAACGAACGGCTCGCCTGCGGGGACGTCGTGACCTTCGACCGTCGGCGTGGAGGCCGGCGGAAAACCTGCTGACTCGAACGAGGACATCTCTCCCTTTCTCTCTGCTTGCGGGGTCAATTCATCGGCGACGCCGGGAGTCCCGCTCTGGCTGACATCGGCAACCCCACGGGGCGAGCCATCGCCCAGAAGGGGGAGGCGGCTACGTAAGGACACGGCCGACCTCCTCCAGGGTCGTGACGCCGGCAGCCACCTTGGCGAGGCCGTCGTCCCAGAGCGTGCGCATTCCCTGGTCCAACGCCTTCTTCTCCAGCTCTTCGCGGGTCGCGCGGGTCACGGCGAGGCGCTCGATGTCCTCGGTCATCACGAGGAGCTGGAAGATGCCGATGCGACCCTTGTAGCCGGTCTGACCACACCGTGGGCAGCCCTTCTTCCGGTAGAACGCTGCACCGGCCATGGCCTCCGCCACATCGGGCGAGACGCGATTCCGCAGGAGCTCGTCGGCGGACGGGTTGTACATCTCGCAGCAGTGCGTGCAGAGCTTGCGCGCGAGGCGCTGAGCGAGCACCGCGGACACGGCGGAGCCGGTCAAGAACGGCTCGACGCCCATCTCGTTCAGGCGCGTGATCGCGCCCGGCGCGTCGTTGGTGTGCAGCGTCGACAGGACGAAGTGACCGGTCAGCGCGGCCTCGATCGAGATCTTGGCCGTCTCGGAGTCGCGGATCTCGCCCACCATCACCACGTCGGGGTCGGAGCGCAGGATCGAGCGCAGCGCGGCCGCGAACGTGAGGCCCGCCTTGACGTTGATCTGCACCTGGTTGACGCCGGGAAGCCGGTATTCGACCGGGTCCTCGACCGTGATCACGTTGATCTCGGGCCGGTTGATCGCCGTCAGGCCGGCGTAGAGCGTCGTCGACTTACCCGAACCGGTCGGCCCTGTGACGAGGAGCGCGCCGGTCGGCTTGCGGATGACCTCCTCGAAGATCTGGCGCATCTCCTCGTTCAGGCCGAGCTCCTCGAGGGTCGGGGCCTGCTTCGACTTGTCCAGGAGCCGCATCGCGAGCTTCTCGCCGTCCACGGTCGGCAGGCTCGCGACACGGACGTCGAGCGTGCGGCCGGCGGCCTTCGCGCCGAGCGAGATGCGCCCGTCCTGCGGCTTGCGGCGCTCGGCGATGTCCATCTTCGCGAGCACCTTCAGGCGGGTGATGACGCCCGGCGCCAGCCGCTTGGGGATCCGCTGCACCTCGTGGAGGACGCCGTCGGTGCGGAAGCGGACGACGACGCCGTTCTCGTTCGGCTCGAAGTGCATGTCGCTCGCCCCGTCCTCAGCGGCCTGGAAGATCAGCGAGTTCACGAGGCGGACGAGCGGAGCTTCCGAGATGCCGTCGTCGGCCTCGAGGTCGTCCTCGTCCTGCTCTTGAGCGGCTTCGTCGTCGTCGTCCTCCTCGTCGAGCATCGCCCGGGCGCCGAAGGCCTCGGCTGCGCGCGCGAGGCGGCGCACCTCGGCGACGATGTCGTCGCGCGCGGCGACGGCGAGCTCGACGGACGAGTCGGACGCGAGGCGGAGCTCGTCGATGCCGTGCAGGTTCTGCGGGTCGGCGATCGCGACGCGCAGGACTCCGTCCTCGTATGCGTACGGGATCGCGGCTACTCGCTCGAGCACATGCAGGGGGATGCGGTGCGCGGCCTCACGCGAGACGCCGACCTGAGGGAGGTCGACGAGCGGCATGCCGAAGCGGTCGGCGAGATCCCTCGCGACGCGCTCGCCGGAGCCGATTCCCTGCTGGACGAGCGCGTGCGAAAAGGAGCCGGATCGCGAGCGGTCCCGCACGGCCGCGAGCGAGTCGGCGCTCAGCAGCCCGGTCGCCGCCACGACCTCGGCGACCAGTTCGCTGACCGCGCGGCCGGCCAGCTGCACGGTCGGCACGGCGTCGACCGGGGGCTCTTCGGTGGCTGTGCGCAGGGTCACTCGCTCGGCTTCCATAGCTCGAACGAGGTAATCGGCACTGGAGCCCGGCGCCTAAAGGGCCGGGCGGCCTACGCGGTCTACGCGCCGAACAAGCCGAGATACGCGTCGAGCAGCGCTTCGCCCGCGAACAGGGCCGCCAGCGACCCGAGCGCGAGGAACGGGGCGAACGGAATCTTCATCTTGCGCGCCTTCGACCCGTGCCGCGCGACGAGGAAGAGCGACGGGATGAGCGCCGTCAGCATCCCGACCATCAACCCGACGGCAACCGTCTTCCCCAGCATCGCTCCCATGAAGAGCGCGAGCTTCACGTCGCCCATGCCCATCCCGGCCGGGTAGGCGAGCACGGCCACGAAGAGGAAGAGCGCCGCGCCGAACGCGCCGAGCGCCCACTCCGGAGTCGGGTCGACGATGGTGTGGAGCGGCAGCAGGACGGCCGTGGCCGGGATCACGATCCGGTTCGGGACGATCCGGTGCTCGATGTCGACGGCCGAGATCGCGACCAGGACGGCGCAGAAGAACGCCGCGAGCAGCGCGTCGAAGCTAAGGCCGAAGACGAGGACGCAGACGGCGAGGAGCGCGGCGGTCGCGAGCTCCACGGCCGGGTAGCGGAAGGGGATCCGGGCGGCGCAGTGGCGGCAGCGCGCGCGCAGGAGCAGCCACGACACGACCGGGACGTTGTCGCGCGCCGCGAGCTGCGTCCCGCAGCTCATGCAGGCGGACGCCGGCTTCACGACCGACCGGCGCAGCGGCACGCGCGCTGCGACGACGTTCAGGAAGCTTCCGAGCGCGAGCCCGGGAGCGAA
>DATFQE010000106.1:0-3251 GCA_035264445.1 Gaiellaceae bacterium
CGGGACCGGCGTCTTCTCGACGGCCTCGCGGACGAGGTCGGCGCCCGACAGGCCGGCCGCGCGCGCCTCGGGCGCCAAGATCAGCCGATGCGCGAGCACGGCCTCGGCGATCGCCTTCACATCGCCGGGCTCGACGTACTCGCGCTCGTCGAGCAGGGCCCTTGCCTTCGCGACGCGAAGCAGGGCGATGCCCGAGCGCGGGCTGGCACCGAGGTAGAGGCGAGGGTCGGAGCGGGTGTGCCGGAGCAGCGCGACGACGTAGCGATTGAGGCTCTCCTCGACGAACACGCGCCGCGCCTCTTCGACGACCGCGAGCACCTCCTCCGCGGCCGTGACGGGCTCGAGCGAGTCGAGCGGCGGCTCGACCGTCTGCTCGGTCAGCATGCGCGCCTCGTCGGCAAGCGGCGGATACCCGATCGCGATCCGCATGGTGAAGCGGTCGAGCTGCGCCTCGGGCAGCGGGTACGTGCCCTCGTACTCGATCGGGTTCTGGGTCGCCATGACCATGAACGGCTCCGGCAGCGCGTGCGTGACGCCGTCGATCGTGACCTGGTTCTCCTGCATCGACTCGAGCAGCGCGGCCTGTGTCTTCGGCGAGGCACGGTTGATCTCGTCGACGAGCAGGAGGTTCGTGAAGACGGGCCCGGGCCGGAACTCGAACTCGTTCGACCGCTGGTTGAAGACGTTGACGCCGGTGACGTCCGACGGCAGCAGGTCGGGCGTGAACTGCAGGCGGGAGAACGAGCAGTCGATCGAGCGGGAGAGCGCCTTCGCGAGCATCGTCTTCCCCACGCCGGGGAAGTCCTCGATGATCAGGTGCCCCTCGCTCACGAGGCAGAGCACGCAGAGGCGCAGCGTCTCGTCGGGCGCGCGCACGACGCGGGCGACGTTGTCGCTGACGGCGCGCAGGACCTCCGCCGACGACGCGACCGAGACGCGCTCGCTACCTGCCCGTTCCATCGCTCCCCAGCAGCCGCTCGACCTCGTCGAGGATTTCCACCGCGACGTCCTCCTTCCGAGCCCGCGGTATCGGACGCTCGCCGGCCTCGGTGAGCAGCACGACTTCGTTCTCTACGGCATCGAAGCCGATGTCGTCACGAGACACGTCGTTGTAGACGACGAGGTCGACGCCCTTGTTGCGCAGCTTCCGGCGCGCGCGCTCGAGCCCGTCGCCGCTCGCCTCGGCCGCGAAGCCGACGAGCAGCCGGCCGTTGGTGCGCTTGTCGCCGAGGACCGAGAGAACGTCGAGCGTCGGCACGAGCTCGAGGGTCCAGCCGTTGGTGTCCTTCGGCCGCTTGCCCTCCTGCGTCGCGACCGGCCGATAGTCGGCGACAGCGGCCGCCATCATGACGAGGTCCGCGTCGGCGCGCGCGAGCACCTCGCGCGCCATGTCCGCCGCGGTCGGCGCGGCGACGAGCTCGACGCCCCCGGGCGCCGGGACGCCGAGATTGGCGCCCACGAGCGTGACCCGCGCACCCCTGCGCTGAGCCTCGGCGGCGAGGGCGACGCCCATCCGCCCCGACGAGCGGTTGCCGAGAAAACGCACAGCGTCGACCGGCTCGCGCGTGCCGCCCGCGGTGACGACGACGCGTTTGCCGGTCAGCGCGCCGTTCTCGGGCGCGAGCAGCTGGCCGATTCGGTCGGCGATCTCGCGCGGCTCCGCCATCCGTCCGACGCCCGAGCCGCCCTCCGCGAGCTCGCCCTCGGCCGGCCCGACGAACTCGACGCCGCGCGAACGCAGGAGCTCGGCGTTCGCCTGTGTCGCGGGATGCGACCACATCCGGTCGTTCATGGCCGGGGCGGCGACGAGCGGGCCCCGATGAGCGAGGGCGGCCTCGGTGAGGAGGCTGTCCGCGAGGCCGTGTGCGAGCTTCGCCATGGTGTTGGCGGTCAGCGGCGCGATCACGTAGAGGTCGGCCCGCTCGAGGTGCGGATACAGGTCTTCGCGTGCGGGGCGACGCGCGAGCGCGGCGAACGTCTCCGCGGTCACGAAGCGCTCTGCGCCGCTCGACACGATCGGGATCACCTCGTGGCCGTCGCGGACGAGGCGGCGGACCAGCTCGCATGCCTTGTAGGCGGCGATCCCCCCGCTCACCCCCACGAGAATCCGCGCGCTCACGTGCCCAATTGTGCCCTCTGAGGCGCGGCGGGCGTTAACGCGTGTACTCGTGCTCGATCTTGCCCTCGGCGATCTCCTCGAGGGCCATGGTGAGGTAGTTCTTCGAGCGCGACTCCACGAGCGGCGGAGCGAAGTCGTCGAAGGTGCCCTCGCCGAGCTGGTGGTGGTAGTTGTTGATCTGCCGGGCGCGCTTCGCCGCGACGATCACCAGCGCATAGCGCTCGCTGACGTTGTCGAGCAGCATGTCGATGCGGGGCTGGATCATGGCCGCGACACTGTACCTGCGCTCTGGAGGGCGCCGCGGACGATCGCCTCGAGCTCCTCGACGGAGCGGTCGAGGTGGTCGTTCACGATCACGTGGTCGAAGAGATCCTCCTGCTCGAGCTGGCGGCGGGCGAGCTCGAGCCGTTCCTCGATCTCGCCTTCGCTCTCGGTCGCCCGGTCGCGGAGCCGCCGCTCGTTCTCCTCGAAGCTCGGCGCCTTGACGAAGATCGTCACCGTCGTCGGCACGGTCTCCGCGAGTGCGAGCGCTCCTTCGGTCTCGAGGTCGAGGAGCGGAATCCGGCCCGCGTCGAGGATGCGGTCGATCTCCGAGCGGAGCGTCCCGGAGCGCTGACCCCAGTCGAAGACGATGTGTTCGAGGAACTCGCGCGCCGCGAGCTTCCGGTCGAACTCCTCGTCTGAGATGAACCAGTACTCGCGACCGTTCGCCTCCCCCTCGCGCCGCGGCCGCGTGGTCGCGGAGATCGCCAGCTCCAGCTCGGGCATCCGCGCGAGCAGCTCACGCTCGATCGTTCCCTTGCCCGCTCCGGAGGTGCCGGTGACGACGAAGACCGGCCTCGGCGGCATGCCGAGAACGCTAACGCGAATGGAAGAGGTCGATCAGCTCGGTGCGCTGGCGGTCGGAGAGGCCGCCGACGGTCTTCGACTGGCTGATCCTCGCCTGATTCAGGAAGCGGCCGGCCTTGACCCGCCCGAACTTCGGCAGCGCCATCAGGATGTCGAAGATCTTCGCGGTCGCGACGTACTCCGGCGGCGTGGCCAGGATGCCCTCGATCCCGACCCGCCCGGCCTTGAGGTCCTTCTTGAGCTGGGCGCGCCTGACGCGGATGTCGTTGGCCCTCGCAAGCGC
>DATFQE010000107.1:0-6708 GCA_035264445.1 Gaiellaceae bacterium
CAGGCGGCGTACGGCCACGACCGGCATCGCGGTCACGGACGCAGCGTCGACGACCTCGTGTTCGTGCAGACGAACGAGCTGGACGGCAACCGCGTGGTCGTCTTCGGCCGCGGGGACGACGGCTCGCTCGATCGACGAGGCGCGTACGCGACCGGCGGCCGAGGTGGCGCGGCGACTCCGGGAACCGAGTCCGACCGGCTCGCGTCCCAGGGCTCGCTCGTCTACGACGACGCTCACCGCCTGCTCTTCGCGGTCAACGCCGGCAGCGATTCGGTTTCGGTGTTCCGCGTGCGCGGAGAGCGCCTCGACCTCGCGGACGTCGACCCGTCAGGCGGCGACTTCCCGGCGAGCGTCGCCGTCTTCGACGACCTCGTCTACGTGCTGAACGCCGGCAATGACGGCCGGTTGCAGGGATTCCGCGTCCACGGCGGCCACCTGCGCCGCGTGCAGGGCTCGACTCGCTCGCTCGGGCTCGCGAACACCGACCCGCCGAACTTCCTCATGTCACCCGGCCAGGTCGGCTTCACGCCCGACGGACGGAAGCTGATCGTGACGACGAAGGCGAGCAGGAGCACGATCGAGGTGTTCGACGTCCGCCGCGACGGGCGCCTGTCGCCGAGCCCGGTGGTCAACCCGTCGGCGACCCCGGTCCCGTTTGCGTTCACGTTCGACCCCGCCGGACGGCTCGTGTCCGGCGAGGCGGGACTGAGCAGCGTGACGACCTACACGATCGGGGCCGACGGCCACCTCATCAATCCGCAGTCGTTGACGGACGGCCAGGTCGCACTGTGCTGGGTCGTCCGTGTCGGCGACTTCTACTACGTCTCGAACACCGGGAGCAACACGCTCAGCGGTTACCGGATCGACGCGGCTGGACGGCCGACGCTCGTGACGCCGACGGGTGTTGTCGCGACGACACCACCAGGGCCGATCGACCTGGCCACCTCCGGCGGGTTCCTCTACGCGCAGACAGGGACGACGGGGACGGTTGAGGAGTACCGCGTCGAAGGAGACGGAAGGCTCACGCGGCTCGGCTCAGCCGCCGGGCTCCCGCCCGGAATGGAAGGGATCGCGGCGACGTAGCGTCTTCACCCCGTTGCGGGCCGGCGGTTGTGGAGCCGCCGGCCCGTGGCGGCCCTCCGACTAGGAGGGCGGTCGACCGAGGGCGTCGGCGACCCTCGAGTGCGCCATGACGAGGGCGGGATCCTTCTGCAGCAGCGAGCGGTACCTCCGTCCGAACGGGGTGTCTTCCCGCGGCGGAAGCACGAGCGCCCGAGCCTGGTCGAGGAGCTCGTCGGGCGGCACCAGCTCGGCCCGCTCGCGCGGGTTCAGCGCGTCGTCGATGGCGACGATCAGTCGCGAGAACGGCTTCAGCCAGCCGTAGCGGACCGGGTCCGAGACGAGCTGGAGGAACTCGGCGCCGCTCATCGCCCCGTGGACGCCCTCGACCTGGGCGCGCTCGGCGTCGAGGAGGGCTTTGTGCAGCGTGAGCAGGACGGGCTGCGCGGCGCGGAGCTCGTCGATCGCGTCCGTCACACCCCGATCATGACTCAGAACCCGGCGCCTACGCTGCGCGCGTCTCCTCGACGGCGAGCTCGTTCTCACGACCCGCACGATCGCCGAGCCGCGGGAGCAGGAATGCCGGGACGAGGGCCGCGGCCACGAGCCCGCACGCGACCCAGAAGGTGGTGCCGAACGCATCGGCCAGCGCCGGCGCGACAGCGGCTCTGACGGCGTCAGGCAACTGCGCGAGCGTTCCGATCCCGCCGTCCGCGCGCGCGACGTTCTCCGCGATCTGCCGCTGCAGGACGACGGCGAGCAGGGCGGTCCCGATCGAGCCGGCGATCCGCTGGATGACGTTGATCGTGCTGGTCGCCTGTGCGACCGCCTCGCGAGAGACCGTCTGGTAGGCGACGGCCATCGAGGGGACGATGGTCGCCCCGAGGCCGATCCCGATCAGGAGGAGTGCGGCGGACAGGACGACGTACGACGTCGCGGCGCCGACCTGGGTGAACACGACCGTCCCGGCGAGCGCGACCACGACACCGGCCGGAACGACGACACGGGCGCCGAGCTCGTCCGTGAGCTTCCCGGCGATCGGCATGGCGAGCGCCGCACCGATGCCCTGTGGCATCAGGAGCAGGCCGGTGGCGAGGGCGCTTTCGCCGCGAACCAGCTGGTAGTACAGCGGTAGCAGGATCAGGGCGCCGAACAGGGCGATGCCCAGTAGCAGGTTGGCGGCGGCCGCCGCCGCGTATGCGCGTTGGGCGAAGAGCGAGACGTCGATCAGCGCGGTGGGCCCACGCTTCCATGCGTGCCATACGAAGGCGGCGATCAGCCCGAGCCCGGCCGCGATCTCGGCAACCACCTGGAGGCCGAATCCGCCGGACGAGCCCGCCTCGGACATCCCGTAGATGAAGATCGCCAGACCGGGTGAAAGCAGCGCGAGGCCGAGCAGGTCGAGCCGCCGGCCGCGGCGCGGCGAGACGGCGGGAAGGAGCCGCCACGCGAGCGCGATCGCTGCGAGACCGACCGGCACGTTGACGAAGAAGATCCAGCGCCAGCTGATCTGGTCGACGATCGCGCCTCCGATCACGGGCCCGAAGATCGGCCCGAGCAGGATCGGGACGCCGATCACGCTCATTACCCGGCCCATCCGTTGCGGCCCGGCGGCCTGGGCGAGAATCGTCTGGCCGACCGGCATGATCAGGCCCGCGCCGAGCCCTTGGAGGACGCGGAAGGAGATGAGGGCCTCGATCGACCAGGCTGCGCCGGCCAGCGCCGATCCGGCCAGGAAGAGGAAGAGGGCGAGGATCCAGACCCGCTTGGCGCCGAAGCGCTCGGCGGCCCAGCCGCTCAGCGGGATTACGCTTGCAAAGGCCAGTAAATAGCCCGTCATGACCCACTGGATCGTCGAGATCGAGGTCTGGAAGTCGTCGCCGAGTGTGGGGATGGCGACGTTGACGATCGTCGCGTCGAGGACTGCGAGCAGCATCCCGGTCACGACGACGGCGCCGACGACGAGGATCTGGCGGTCCAGCCTGGCGGTGTTCTCTGCAGTAGCCATAAATTTATAGTAACGACAGGAATAGGGTGAGTGCAACTCGCTGCTACGCTCTCGCCGTGAGCCTTCGAGAGCGCAAGAAACAGCAGACGCGAAAGGCGATCGCCGCGTCCGCGTGGGAGCTCTTCGGCGAGCGGGGCTTCGAGGCGGTCACGATCGCCGAGATCGCTCGCGCGGCAGATGTCTCCGAGGGGACGGTCTTCAACTACTTCCCCGCGAAGGAGGACCTCTTCTATAGCCAGATGGAAGCCTTCGAGGCCGAGCTCGTCGCCGCGGTCCGCGCGCGGGAGCCGGGCGAGTCGGTGCTCGAGGCCTTCCGGCGAGTGATGCTCGAGCGCAGCCGGGGCCTCGACAGCACCGAACGCTCCGAGCTGATCGCGAGAGCGGCCAGGACGATCGACGCAAGCCCGGCGCTGCGTGCGCGGCAACGGGAGATCGTCGATCAGGCGACCCGAGACCTCGGCGCAGCGATCGCGGACGAGACCGGTGCGCGACCCGATGCCGTCGAGCCGCGCGTCGTCGCCCACGCCCTCATGGGCGTCCAACAGGCGTTGCAGGGGTTCGTCTGGGAGCGTGCGTCGACAGGGCAGCGTGGACCGGCGCTCGCCGCCGCGGTCAGGGCCGAGACGAAGAAGGCCTTCGCGCGGCTCGAGCACGGCCTGGCCGACTACGCCCGCAAGCCTTCCTCCTAGCCCGGATGACAGGGTGTCCCGCGCGATGACGGCCGGGAACGGGTAGGTCTATCGTTGCTCGCGTGGAGCTGCTCGAGCGGGACGGAGCTCTGGCGACGCTCGCCGAGGCGCGCGACGCGGCTGCGCGGGGCGACGGTCGCGTCGTCTTCGTCACCGGTGAGCCCGGCATCGGCAAGACCTCGCTCGTAACGCGGTTCGTCGCGGATCTCGGCGAAGGCGCCAGGGTCCTGAGCGGCACCTGCGACGATCTGTCGATCCCACGCCCGCTGGGGCCGATCCGAGACCTGATCGGGACGGTCTCTCCACTCCTCGAGCAGGCCCTCTCGAAGGGTGCCGCGCCGCACGAGATCCAGACGCTGCTGCTCGAAGAGGTCGAGCGTCCCCCGCAGCCGACCGTCCTGGTGCTCGAGGACGTGCATTGGGCGGACGCCGCCACGCTCGACTCGATCACCGTGCTCGCGCGGCGGATCGGCTCGCTCCCGGCGCTGCTCGTCCTGACGTTCCGGGCCGGAGAGCTGCCCCCGAGCCATCCGCTGCACCCGATCGTCGGCGCGGTTCGCCCCGAGGAATCGATCTTCCTCGAGCTCGCGCCGCTCTCCGAGACCGCGGTTGCGTCGCTGGCGGGGCCCGATGCGGACCAGGTCTACCTGGTGACCGGCGGAAATCCCTTCTACGTCAACGAGCTGCTCGCAACGAGGACAACGGACGAGCTGCCGCCATCCGTCGCCAAGGCCGTGCTGGGCCGCGCCGCCCGGCTCGACGACGCCTCCCGCCGCCTCGTGGAGCTGGCGTCGGTGGTGCCGAGCCGCGTGCCCATCTCGCTACTGGACTCGGTCATGCCCGACTGGGCTTCGGCCGCCGAGGAGCCCGAGCGGCGCCAGCTGCTCGAGGTCGACGCGCGGTACGTCCGCTTCCGCCACGAGCTGGCGCGCAACGCGATCAGGTCGAGCATCCCGATCGCCGCCAGGCGCCGCCTGCACGGCGAGATCCTTCGCGCCCTCCTCGCCGCCGACGCCGACCCGTCGCTCATCGTCCACCACGCCGAGGCGGCGGGCGCCGAGGACGTCGTGTCCGAGTACGCGCTCGTCGCCGCGCGGCGGGCCGCGGCGCTGGGGTCCAATCGCGAGGCGTACTCGCACTACCGGCGGGCGTCGCAGTTCGTCGACCGGCTCCCCGCCGTCGAGCGGGCGCGGGTGCTCGAGGAGCTGGCATCTGTCGCGTACGCGGTCGGCCGCCTCGACGGCGCCTTCGTCGGGATCGAGCGGGCGATCGACGTCTATCGAGCGCTCGGGGACGAGGACGCGGTCGGTCGCTGCCTACGGGCGCTTTCGCGCTTCCACTGGGTCGCGGGCGACGGGTATGCGGCGTACACGACGGCGCTCGAGGCGATCGCGATCCTGGAGCCGCTCGGCCCGTCCGTGGAGCTCGCGCGCGCGTACGGCGTCGTCTCGCAGCTTTCGATGCTCGCCGAAGACATGGAGCCGGCGCTCACGTGGGGGAACCGAGCGCTGGAGCTCGCGCAGGCTCTCGGAGACGAGCGCACCCGCGCCTACGCGGCCGTGAACATCGCGACCGCGGAGATCAACGCCTACTGCGACTCTGCGGCGCTCCTCGACGCGCATGCTGCGGCGGACGCCGCCGGCGACCCGCACGAGGCGGCGCGGGCGCTCGAGAACCTCGGCATGAGCCTGTTCCAGTGGGTGCGGCCGGAAGAAGCCCTTCGCTACGCGCAGCGGGCCGAGGCGTATGCCTGGGAACACGAGCTGCTGATCATCGCGTCGTATTCGACGACGGTCATCGCCTGGCTTCGCCTCCGCGCCGGCGAGTGGGACGAAGCTGAGCGGCTGCTGCGGCGCGAGACCGAGAGCGGCAGGGTCGTCCGGCTGATGGCCAGGACGGTTCTGGCCGAGCTGGCGGTTCGACGCGGCGATCCCGACGCGGGGGCGGGGGTCGCGGGGCTCGCGGCCGACGCGGACCGCACCGGCGAGCTCCAGCGGATCGTGCCGCTCCTCGAGCTCGCCGTCGAGTGGGCGCTCACCACGGGCGCTCCCATGCCCGTCGAGCGCTTCGAGAAGCTCGCCGAGATGCCGACCGGCGGCATTCGCAGCGGCCGCTTCGCGATGCGGATCGAAGCGTGGGCGGCCGTCGCCGGGATCGAGTTCGACACCACTGGTCCGAGGTCAGAACCTCACGCGGCGATGGCCCGCCGAGACTGGTCGGCCGCGGCCGACGCCTTCGCCTCCGTCGGCTGGAGCTACGACCGGGCCCTGATGCTCTCTCTCCTCGACGACGAGGAAGCGCTCGCCGAGTCGATCGAGATCGCACGGGGCCTCGGCGCGGAGCCTCTGACAAGGCGCGTCACGGTCCGGATGCGAGAGCTCGGGCTCCGCATTCCGAAAGGGCCGCGCGAGGCGACGCGCGCCAATCCTGCGGGGCTCACGGCGCGTCAGCTCGAGGTGTTGGCGCTGCTCGCGCAGGGCCTGACCAACGCCGAGATCGCCGAGCGGCTCGTCGTCTCGCCGCGAACGGCGGAACACCACGTCGCGGCGGTGCTGATGAAGCTCGGCGCGCAGTCGCGACGTGAGGCCGTCAGGCGCGCGTCGGAGCTGAATCTGCCGACGCGCGCCTGATGCCGTTGTCCTAGGCCAAGCTCGCGCCCCGGACGAGCTCGGGGAGCTCGGCCCGGGGGAGCCGGACGTTTTCGCCGTCGACCTCGAGCACCGTCTTTCCCTTGATTGTGCGGGCGTGGGCCGCAAGCCAGTCTTCGCCGACCGAGGTCGCCGAGCTGACGCTGTCGATACCGAGGCTCTGGATCTCGATGTCGTCGCCGTCGCCGCCGTCGAGGACGTCGATCCCCGGTCCGCCGAGGAGCACATCGTCACCCGCGCCCCCGCGGAGGACGTCGTCACCGTCGCTGCCGATCAGGACGTCGCTCCCGTCGCCGCCGTCGAC
>DATFQE010000108.1:0-4905 GCA_035264445.1 Gaiellaceae bacterium
TGCAGCTCGTGGCGCGGCGGCAGGACGATCTTGCGGTCGTCGACGATCCACGGCTCGCCCTCCATGTGCTCGAGCCGGTCGAGGCACTGCTCGACGATGCGGATCGACTCGCGCATCTCGTCCATGTGCACGCGGTAGCGGTCGTAGACGTCGCCGTTCGGGTAGACGGGCACGCGGAAGTCGACGTCGCCGTACGTGAGGTACGGCTGGTTGCGGCGGAGGTCCCAGTCGACGCCCGACCCGCGCAGCACCGGGCCCGACTGGCCGAGCGCGATCGCGTCTTCCGCCGAGAGCAGGCCGATGCCCACCGTGCGCTCGAGCCAGATCTCGTTGCGCGAGAGCATCGACTCGTAGTCGGCCATGGATTGCGGGAAGTTCTCGATGTAGCGGCGGCACTCGGAGTAGAAGCCGACCGGGATGTCCTCAGCGAGGCCGCCGACCTGGAAGTAGCGCGTGTGCATGCGGGCGCCGGCCGCGAGCTCGAACAGGTCGAGGAGCGTCTCCCGCTGCTGGAACGCGTACCAGAAGATCGAGATCGCGCCGATCTCGAGCGCCGAGGTGCCGAGCCAGATCAGGTGTGAGTGGATCCGGTTCAGCTCGCACAGGAGCGTTCGCATCCAGCTGGCCTTGTCCGGCACCTCGAGTTCGAGCAGCTGCTCGACGGCGAGCACGAAGACGAGCTCGTTGTTCTGGAACGCCACGTAGTCGATGCGCGGCCCGTACGGGACGCACTTCCACCACGTCTTGTGCTCCATCGTCTTCTCGAAGCCGGTGTGGAGGTAACCGACGACTGCGCGGATCCCGACCACCTTCTCGCCGTGGAGGTCGACCACGAGCCGCAGCACGCCGTGGGTGGACGGGTGGTTCGGGCCGAAGTTGACCTGGAGGATGTCACCGGTCTCGTGCAGCTCCGGCGGCACGTGGAGAATCGTCGGGACCGGCGAGGGGATGCGCGAGCCCTCGTAGATCCTCCGCGGCGCGATGACGGCCATGACCGCCTACTCCTCGCCCGAGAAGCGGACGGGCTCGCCGCCGATCGGATAGTCCTTGCGGAGCGGGTGGCCCTCCCAGTCCTCGTCCATCAGGATCCGGACGAGGTTCGGGTGGCCGTCGATGCGGATGCCCATCATGTCCCAGGCCTCGCGCTCATGCCAGTCGGCCGTCGGCCAGATCGGGACGACGCTCTCGACCGTCTCGCCGTCGTCGAGCCAGACCTGGACCCGGACCCGCAGAGGGCCGGCGCCGAGCCGGAGCAGGTGGTAGTTGACGGCGAAGCGCTTCGGCTTCGCCTCCGGCGTGACGCCGTACCCCTGGGTCATCGGCCGGTTGATGTCACGCCCGGTGCGGGTGCCGTAGTGGCCGGAGACTCCCTCCTCGCCCCAGCCGAGGTAGTCGACCGGTGTGATGTCGGACAGGAAATTGAAGCCCTCGACGTCGCGGAGGTGCGTGCAGGTCTCGACGATGCGCGCAGGATCCACGACCAGCGTCGTCTCGCCGAACCCGAGCTTCGTCTCGACGAGCCCGGGAACGCCTTCGTACGGGCTCAACTTGCGACCCCGCGGATCTCGTAGGCGGGCGGGACGCCGGCCTGGACCTTCTCGTGCAGGCGGATGATGCCCTCCATCAGGGCCTCGGGCCGCGGCGGGCAGCCGGGCACGTGGATGTCGACCGCGAGGATCTTGTCGACGCCCTGCAGGATCGCGTAGTTGTTGAACATCCCGCCGGAGCTCGCGCACGCGCCCATCGCGATCACCCACTTGGGCTCGAGCATCTGGTCGTAGATCTGCCGGATCGGGCCGGTCATCTTGTGCGAGACGCGGCCGGAGACGATCAGTAAGTCGGCCTGGCGCGGCGAGGAGCGGAACGCCTCCATGCCGAAGCGCGCGATGTCGTACCGGGACGAGACGATCGACATCATCTCGATCGCGCAGCACGCGAGCCCGAACGTGTCGGGCCACATCGACCTGGACTGCGACCACGCGACGGCCTTGTCGAGCGTCGTCAGCATCAGCTTCTCCTCGAGGTCCTCGACCCCGAGCTCGCGCTCGAACACGCTCGGGTCCTTGTCGCGCATCTGGATGCGCTCGGTGTTGAGCCCGAAGTCGGCGAGCCGCTTGGGCCGGCTTACCGCCATTCGAGCGCTCCTTTACGCCAGATGTAGACGAACGCGACCGCGAGGATGGCGATGAAGAACGAGAGCTCCCAGAAAGCGAACCAGCCGAGGTCCTGCAGCACGACGGCGAGCGGGTATAGGAAGACGATCTCGATGTCGAAGACGATGAACAGCATTGCGGTGAGGTAGAAGCTGACCGTGAAGCGCTGGGCCGCGAGAGGCCCTGTCGACACGCCCGACTCGAACGGCAGCATCCGCGCGCGGTTGCGGCGACGCGGCCTCGTCGCGAAGGCGAACGACATGATCACCATCGTCGAAGGGATGATCAGCGCGAAGGCGCCGTAGAGCAGGAACGGCAGCCAGTTGTCGAGCATCCGCGCGGAACTTAGCAACTCGACGACAAGCACGAGCGAGCTAGGAAACGGCTCAACGAAGCGCGCGCCGACTGTTACAAAGTCCCCTCCGGATTGGGGCTGGTGACCTCGGGGCACGTTGCTACGATGAGGCCCGTGGAGATCACCGAGCGCCCAGTCGAGGTCGTCACGCTCACCGAGCGCGCGGCCGTCAAGATCCGCGATCTGCTGGCCGAGGAGCCCGACGGCGAGGCCAACGTCCTGCGGGTCGCCGTCCAGGGTGGCGGCTGCTCGGGCTTCGAGTATGCGCTCGGCTTCGACCGCGGCGCCCAGGAGGGCGACCACGAGCTGAGCGCGCACGGCGTCTCCATCGTCGTCGACCCGTACAGCGCGCCCTATCTCCAGGGCACGGAGATCGACTTCCTCGACGGCCTCCAGGCCGGGTTCGCGATCAACAATCCGAACGTCACCGCCGCCTGCGGCTGCGGCCACTCCTTCCAGGTGGAGGAGGGCGCCGAGCCCGAGGCCGGCGCTCCGCCCTGCGGCTCCGGCTGCGGCTAGGCATTCGCCAGACCACGTTGTAGTCTCCCGCCCGTCGGTCAACGAGCGGGAGGTGCGGCGTGGAGGTCGTGTACCGGGTCTGGGCAGCGATCATGACGGCGGCCGTCCTGCTCCAGATCGGGTTTGCCGGGTACGGCGCCTTCTACGTCGCGAACAAGGTCGATGACGCGCCCGTCAACGACGACACCTTCATGGACGGGTGGGGGATGCACTCCGGGTTCGGGTACCTGGTCGTGCTGATCGGCCTGATCTTCCTCCTCATCGCCCTGGCCGCGCGAGTCGGCCGGCCGCGCGTGCTCCGGACGCTCGGCCTCTTCGGGCTGCTGATCCTCCAGGTGCTCCTGGCCTGGTTCGGCTTCGAGATCCCGTTCATCGGCGTCTTCCACCCGATCAACGCCTTCCTCATCCTCGGACTCTCGGCGTCGCTCACGTACGAGGCGTGGCGCGGCCGCGGGCAAGTGGAGGCCGTCGCGCCCGAGCCGGTCTAGCCCGGGTACGGCTCACTCGGGGTGGTTGTGCACCCCGCCGCCGACGCGGAACGGCGTCGTCACGCCGACGTACGCCACGTGCATCGTCAACCCCTCGGCGGCGTGCTTGAGGTTGTGGCAGTGGTCCATCCACAGTCCCGGGTTGTCCGCCCGGAAACCGAGCTCGTAGCGTTCGTCGGCCTCGACGCTGAGGGTGTCGGTCCACCACGGGCTGCCGGTGACGCGCTGTCCGTCGCGACTCAGCACGAGTGCGTGGTGGCCGTGCAAGTGCATCGGATGGACGGAGTCCGTGTCGTTCTCGACCGCGATCTTCACGAGCTCCCCCTCTTCGACCATGAACATCGGAACGTCGGGATAGATCTCGCCGTTGATCGTCCACTGCATGCCGGGGCGGCCGTTGAAAAAGCCGGGCTTGCGACCGACCTTCAGCACGAACGTCCGGTCGAACCGGCTGTCGGCGTCGAAGGGCGTGGGCGCAGGGCGGCCGTAGGTCGCGGGATTGAAGTCCACGCTGCCCGTGGGCGGCGGCAGGTCGCCGCGGCCGTCCGGACTCAGGGCCAGCGCCGCGTTCGTGTCCTGAAGCGCCAGCTCGACCGCTGAGCCCGGCATGGTGAAGCCGACGTCGTAGCGCCCGCCGCCGGCGACGACGAGCCGTGTGTTCTCGAGCGGCTGCGGCTCGTTGAGGTCGGTTCCGTCGATCGCGAGCACGCGGAATGGCGTCCCAGCGAGCGTGAACCGCTGCGGCGTGTTGTCCGTGTTTACGAGCCGCAGCCGCACGGGCGTTCCCGGCGCGACACGCCGTTTGGTGACCAGGTCGCTGCCGTTCACGGTCGGCGTGCCGTCGTAGTCGTGCGCGAGCGCGACGAGGTCGACGGGAGCGGCGGCGCCGGCTGGCGGCTCGATCACGAGCGCGCCGAGCAGGCCCCGCCGCACCTCCTTCGCCGAGGACTGGTGCGTGTGGTACCAGAAGGTGCCCTGCTGCTCGGCGCGGAAGCGGTACGTGTAGCTGCCGCCCGGCATGACGGCGTCCTGGGTCACGCCTGCGACGCCGTCCTCGGCGTTCGGGACGTCGACGCCGTGCCAGTGGATCGTGACGCCGGTGTCCACGTCCCCGTTGCGCAGGGTGACCTCGACCAGGTCACCGCGGCGCACGCGCAGCTCGGGACCGGGGCTCTTCCCGTCGAACGTGAGCGCGTCGATCGTCCGGCCGGACGGCAGCCTGATCGGCCCCTGCCTTGCCGTCAGTGTGAAGCGGGCGTCCGGCGCGCCGCCTTGCGGCCCCTTGAGGCCGTCGACACTCACGCCTCCGCTGTGGTGTCCGGCTGGGACGCCGCCGCCGCCGAGCTCGTGCGAGCCGAAGTCCATGACGTTGTACGTGCTCGGCAAGCGG
>DATFQE010000109.1:0-2193 GCA_035264445.1 Gaiellaceae bacterium
GCCTGGAAGAGCGTCTTGTCGATCTTGCCCTGGTAGATCGGCACGCCTTCCTCGACGCACACCTTGATGATCTCCTGGCGATCGATGTTCATCTCCTTCGCAAGCTCCTCGGGCGTCAGGTGGTTCGCCATATCGCTCCTCCCTCCGGCAATGAAAAAGCCCGTCGCACGTAGCTGACGGGCTCTAGTACCGATCGGTTGTCGTGTCCCCGGGAATCAATGGGCCCGGACCCCCTCCAAAACCATCGCCTCACAGAATAATGGCGGCGCGTGACTCTCGCAACGACTCTTTCGGCAAGCGGGTTCGAGGAGCGCCTCGAGCGCGTGAAGGGAGTCCGGTTGCGCTGGTTCGTCGGCGGCGAAGGGCCCTCGCTCCTCCTTCTCCACGGGCTGGGCGGTGCCGCGTCGAACTGGATCGAGCTCGCACCCGAACTCGCGCGCGAGAACCGCGTGATCGCGGTCGACCTGCCCGGCCACGGCGGGTCGTCACCGCTGCCGGCCCTGCCGAACCTCGAGCCGTTCGCCGACCGGGTCGGGTTCGTGCTGCGGCGCGAGGCTGCCGATCCGGCCGTCGTCGTCGGCCACTCGCTCGGCTGTGTCGTCGCCCTCCGTCTCGCGATGCGGAGCCCCGAGCTCGTTCGCGGCCTCGTCCTCGTCTCTGCGGCCGGGATCGGCTCGACGACGAGGCGCGCCCGCTATGCGCTCGCACTCAGCTCGCTCGTGCAGCCCGGCCGCCTGCTCGCGCCGTTTCGCGACAGGATCGCCGGATCGAGGCGCCTGCGCGCATTCGTCTGGGGCCCGTGGGCGACGCCCGACGGGACGACCGTGTCGCCCGCGGCCACTATCGGGTTGCTCGAGGGGCCGTCGCTCCACAGCGATACCACCAGCGCTGCGGCGGCGCTCGTCGAGGAAGATCCGCGCGTCGACCTCGAGCGCGTGCGCTGCCCCGCGATGCTGCTTTGGGGCGCGCGCGACCCGCAGGTGCCGGTCGGCGATGCCTTCGAGTACGCGCGCCGGTTGCGAGCGCCGCTCCGCGTCGTCGCCGGCGCGGGGCATCTCGTGATCGCCGAGCGGCCGGAGGCCTGCCTCGACGCGATCGGCTCGTTCCTAGACCGGATTTCCTAGCTCGACGTAATCGGCCTCTATGCCGAAGTGCTCGGCAAGGTTCTTCGCCAGCGCCTGCACGCCGAGCCGCTCGGTCGCGTAATGGCCGGCGGCGACGTAGTGGACGCCGAACTCGCGCGCGAGGTGGAGCGCCGGCTCCTCGGCCTCACCGGTCAGGAACAGGTCGTAGCCCGCGGCCGCTGCATCGGCGAAGTACCTGCCGCCGCGACCGGTCACTACGGCGGCGCGCTTGACCTCGTCGGGCCCGTGCGGGAAGACGAGCGGCTCGCGGCCGAGCTTCTCAGCCACACGGCGCGCGAAGCGTTGGGCCTCCGTGGGGGGCCGAAGCGGGCCGCCGAAGCCGATTCCGGCGAATCGCTCCCTAGGCTCGATCCCGAGTGCCTTCGCGAGCAGGGCGTTGTTGCCGACCTCCGGATGGGCATCGAGCGCCAGGTGGTAGGCGGCCAGAGTGATGTCGGCGTCGAAAAGCGCCTGGAGCCGTCGACGCATCGGGCCGTCGACCCGTCGCGAGTCGCTGTCCCAAAAGAGCCCGTGGTGCACGATCAGGAGCTGAGCGTTCTGCGCTACCGCCCGCTCGAAGAGCGCGAGGGAGGCGGAGACGCCGCACGCGATCTTCGTAACCTCCTCCGCCCCCTCGACCTGGAGTCCCATCGGCCCGTAGTCCGGATAGGCGTCGAGGTCGAGCAACTCGGCGGCGTAGGCAAGGATTGCGTCCCGTTGCGCCATCGCCGCGATTCTAGGCTCACGCTGCGGGCGGTTCTTGGGCGCCGTGGTTCGCCGCCCGAGGCGAGCTTGCCTCGCCGAGAGGCTCGTAACGGTCAAGGCGTTCGCAGGGCGGAGCGACCCGCCGGCCACCGAAAGCCCCCGAGGCTTCGTGAACGAGCGGAAGGAGGGGGTTCGTGGGGGAACCAGGGGTTCCCCCGCGGAAATCGGGGTGCCCAGATTTGAACTGGGGACCTCTCCGACCCGAACGGAGCGCGCTACCAGGCTGCGCCACACCCCGAGAAGGCCAACAGGTTAGCTCAGGTGAGTTCCATCCGGTGTACGACGGCGGTGCAGGCGTCCTCGA
>DATFQE010000110.1:0-4631 GCA_035264445.1 Gaiellaceae bacterium
TGGCCGTCATGGCGCGCGCAGCTGGCGCACCACCTGCCGAGGTTCTGCTGATGCCCGAGCACCTCGTCGGCCTGCTGCTCGGCACGGAGGAGGACTGGCCGGGGGCGTACGAGGCGCTGGTCGAGCGCGTCGGGCGGTTCAGCTACGGCGGCGAGACGCACGAGCTCGCCACGGAGCGCGTGATGAACGAGCCGTTCGACCTCCGCTACAAGCCCCGCTACTCGCTCGTGATCGACAGGCTGGCGTGGTGGTACTACCTCCCGCGCGAGTGGCTGAAGAAGATCGCGCTGATGGACGACGTCTACCTGCTGAACAACCCGTTCACCTTCCAGGCGATGGAGAAGCACGCCGCCTATTGCGCGATGATCCGCCTCGGGCTCAAGGTGCCGGCGACGTGGCTGCTGCCCCACAAGCTGCCGCCGCAGAGCGTCCGCTTCGAGTCGGCGACGGACAAGTTCGAGGAGATGGCGTCGCGCTACAACGCCCCCTTCGACCTCGACGAGATCGCCGAGCGCGTCGGCTACCCGCTCTTCATGAAGCCGTTCGACGGGGGCCAGTGGATCGGCGTGACGCGCATCGCGGACGCCGGCGAGCTGCACTCGGCCTACGACGCCTCGGGCGAGCGGATGATGCACTTCCAGGCGTCCGTCGAGGGGTTCGACGTCTTCGCGCGCTCGCTCTCGATCGGGGCGGAGACGATGGTGATGAAGTACGACCCGTCGAAACCCCTGCACGACCGGTACTCGGTCGCGCACGACTTCCTGAGCGCCGAGAGCGGCAACGAGGTCGTGACGATCTCACGGCTCGTGAACGCGTTCTTCCGCTGGGAATTCAACAGCTGCGAGACGCTGATCAAGGACGGCGAGGTCTACCCGATCGACTACGCGAACGCGTCGCCGGACGTGGCGCTGACGAGCCTGCACTACTACTTCCCGTGGGCGATGAAGGCGCTCTTCCGCTGGACGGCGTTCTGCACGGCCACCGGGCGACCGAACCGGATCAACCAGGATACGCGGCGCTACTTCGAGACCGGCGACCGCGACGACCTGTCGTACGAGGAGAAGCTGACCGCATACCGCGAGCTCGCTGACGACTTCTTCGAGATCGAGCGCTACGAGGAGTTCTGCGCGGAGGCGCTACCGCACCTCGACGAGGTGCTGCTCGAGTACGTCCAGAGCGACGACTTCGACCGCCTGCTCCTCCAGACCGTGCAGACGACCTTCCCCGCGCACGAGCACGAGCATTTCGTCGCGCACTACCGCGGTCTGCTCGACGCCTGGGCGAAGGACCAGCGCGTCACTGCGTAGGAGCACGGGGGAAACCATGTTTCCCCGTGAGCCCCCTTCTTCTTCGCGTCGACAAGCCCCACGGAAGCCGGGCCTCCCGCCGGGCAAAGCGCGGCTCCGGCGGCCGACCGCACTCGCCCCAGAACGCTGCCCGCCTTAGCCTGCTGTTGCTTCCTCCAAGGCGGCCTCGATCCAGGCGACCGCGGCCCGAAGGGCGTCGGGATCGGCCGACTTCAGCACGACGTCCACCTCTGGGCCTGCGCTGCTGAAGCGCGGATACGAGCCGACGAGGACGCCCGGATGGAGACGGGCCGACTCGGCGAGCACGTTGACGATCGTGCTCTCACGCGTCCGGTAGCTGCGGCGCCACGAGCCGATCGGCCGCTCGGCGGCGAGCTCGGGCTCGATGCGCTCGTACATCGCCTCCATCTCGGAGGGGAGGCCGGGCAGGACGTAGACGTTGCCGATCGCGAACCCGGGCGCGCCGCCGAGCGGGTTCTCGAGCGGGCGGCTGCCGGCCGGGAGCTGCGCCCAGCGGGCCGCGTACTCGGGATCGCTGAGGAAGCGCCCGCGGAGCTCGTTCGCGAGCTCGGAGACCTCCTCCTGCGCGACGCCGAACGCCGCGGCGAGCGCTTCACGGGTGACGTCGTCCGGCGTGCCGCCGAGGCCTCCGGTGACGAGGACGGCGTCGGCGTTCTGGGCGCTCGTCTTGACGAACTCGGCGATCGCCTCGATGTCGTCGGGCAGGACGGCGATCAGGCGCACCGGCACGCCGATCGCCTCGAGCCGGCGGGCGAGCCAGCTGCCATTGGTGTTCTCGACGTCGCCGGACAGGAGCTCGTTGCCGATCGTCAGGATGGCGGCGCCTCTCGTGCCCTCCACGCGGCGAGTATAAGAACGCGTGCGCACGCTTCCGGAGCTGCGCCGCCGACGCGACGAGGTCTGCCGGCTCGTCCCGACACGCGCGCTCGAGACGCTCGACGAGGCGGAGGGGTTCCTGCGCGACCGAGGGCTGTTGACGCGGTTGCCCGACTGCTCTTTCCCAAGCCTCTTCGGAGCGTGCCACGAGGAGCCGTACAGGCCCGGGTCGCGCGGCTTCGGCCTCTGGCCGCGGACGAAGTGGCCTTGGGCGTTCGAACTGGCAGGGCGACCAGGCGTTCACGTGCTGGGGATTCATCGCGGGAAGGGGCTCTACGTCACGGAGGAGATTGCCGCGCTGGTCGATCCGCTCGCGCGAGAGGACCTCGCTCGGATCGAAGGCGGGTCACTCGGCCCCGAGGCGGCACGGGTGGTTGCGCACCTCGCCGCCGCCGGACCGAGCCTGCTCGAGGACCTGCGCGAGGAGATCGGGATCGACGCGCGCCGGCTGAGACCGAAGCTCGAACGGCACGCCGCCGTCGTGGCGCGTGCGGTCGTAACAGACAAAGGGAACACGAGTGAGCTCGCGCGCTGGGATCAGGTTTTTCCAACGCCCGCGCGAGGTGGTGGCCTCGGCGATTTGATCGTCGCCGGAGTCCGGGCGGCGGTCGTGGCGCCCGAGGACGAAGTGTCCAGCTGGTTCAGTTGGCGCGTGCTCGGATCGCTGCTCGACGACCTCGTTGACGACGGTCGACTCCTCCGACCAGAGCCGGGCTGGATCAGCGCAGCGGAAACGGCTTCCCCGCAAGGGCGGGGACGACCTGAGCCGTGACCCAGACGGGGGTGACGGCGTAGCGCTTCGAGTAGCGGTAGCTGCCGTCTGGTCTCCGCAGCCTCGCCAGGTAACGGTAGGCCGCCGGTCCCGGTCTCAGTCCGGCCGCCAGCAGGCCCTGGATCGCCCACGCGGTCGACTGCGCGTCGGGCTCGCGGCCCGGGACGAGCCTGAAGCCGCCGCTGGGCGCCTGCAGCCGGCGGAGGAAACGTGCGCCGCGGCTGAGCGGCCGGCCGCGCACGCCGGCGGCTCGCAGGGCCTGGATCGCCACCGCCGTGTCGTTCGAGTCCGGGGGTCCACGTGGATGCCACGACCAGCCGCCGGTCTTGCGTTGCTGGCGGAGGAGGTAACGGACGGTGGCCGGGCCGGCCGGCCGGCCCGCGGCCCTGAGCGCCAGGACGCTCCACGCCGTCGAGTTGACCAGCGGGCCGATGCGACCGTCGGGCTGCCGCGCGGCGTCGAGCCGGTTCAGGAGCTGCTCGTCTCCAAGCGCGAGGGCTCGCAGCGCCGTCTGCGTCATGTCCTCCGGCGCCGCCGTGCGGACATACTCGCGCGAGGCCCGGCCGGGGTCGCGGCCGATCGACCGCAGGGCGAGGATCGTCCACGCGGTCAACGCCGCGTCGGCGCGGCCTCCCGGCTCGGAGACGCCCCCGTCGGGACCGCGCCGCGACTCGAGGTAGTCCGCGGACTGCGTGATCGGCGTGGCGAGCGCCAGCGCGACGAGCGGGAGGGCGAGCACCTTCATGCCCAGACGACCTCGGTCTTGAGGCGGCGGGCGTAGCGCTCGAGCAGCCGTCTGAGCTCGGGCCCCGCGACGAGCGCGAGCGCGACGTTGCCGGCCGCGTGCGCGCCGCTGAACCAGACGCCGCGGCCGAGGACGACGACCAGCGCTTCCCACGTATGCGGGTAGAAGCTGAGCCACAGCCAGACGTCCATGAGCGTCGAGAAGGCGAAGCCGAGGACGAGGCAGACCGCAGCGAGCGACACTCGGCCGCGGAGGAGCGGTGCGAGCAGCCCGCCGAGGACGCCGCACAGGCCCCAGGCGAGCATCTGCCACGGCGTCCATGTGCCCTGGCCCAGGAAGAAGTTCGAGACGAGCGCCGCGAGCGCCCCGACCGCGAAGCCGGCGCGCGCGCCGAGCGCGGCCCCGGCGGCGACGGTGACGACGGTGACGGGCTGAACCCCTGGAACCGCCTGGAAGAGGACGCGCCCCGCGGCGGCGGCGCCCGCGAGCGTCGCGACGAGCGCGATCTCCTTCGCCGACCCGGGCCCGGTCTCGAGCCACGCGAACCCCGCGACGAGCAGAGCCCCAGCCGCGAGCAGCAGCGAAAGCCCGGCCGACCCGGGGCGGAGAGCTGCCCAGACGGAGGCCGAAAAGGCCACGCCGGCCGCCCCGACGAGCACAAGTAACACTCTGTTACTTGCCTCCCGCCTCCGGGCAACGCTAGTGGCCATGCCAACTCCCGGCGTCTCGAGAAGCAAGTAACAGGGTGTTACTTGCTTTCGGGTTACGGCTCCATTCGCCCATTCGGACGGTGCGATGCGCCACCGACGCCGCGAAGGTCTCGTCGTGCGTGACGACCAGCGTCGCTCTGGTCGACGCTGCGGCTTGCAGGAGCTCCGCGAGCTTGCCCTTTCGGGCCGGATCGACGCCT
>DATFQE010000111.1:0-4205 GCA_035264445.1 Gaiellaceae bacterium
TTCATTCCGAACAGGCCCGTCAGCACGGTCAGCGGCAGCATCGTCACGCTGAAGATCGTCAGCAGGCGCAGGACGTCGTTCTGGCGGTGCGAGATCACCGACTCGTTCGTGTCCTCGAGGGCCTCGACGACCTCCTTGTAGTTGTCGAGGAGGTCCCAGATGCGCTCCGCAGCGTCGACGATGTCGTCGAAGTAGAGCTCGAGCTCCTCGGGCAGGAAGCTGTCGACGTGGCGCTCGAGCAGCCGCAGTGTGGAGCGCTCCGGCTTGATGATCTTGCGGTAGGAGATGATCTCCTGCTTGATGTTGGAGAGGTCGCGGACGATCTCCTCGGAGCGCCCCTCGAACATCTCGTCCTCGATCCGGTCGAGCTTGTAGCCGATCTTGTCGAGGATGGGGAAGCAGTAGTCGAAGAGGTCGTCGAGCACGTGGTAGAGCAGGTAGCCCGACCCCTTCGAGAAGAGCTGGTCGCGGAGCTCCTCGTCCTCGGCGCAGCGCTGGAACAGGCGGGTGACGGGGAGGAGCTCGACCGCCGGGAGCGTGACGAGGTAGTCGGGGCCGATGAAGACGTCGAGCTCGGCGGCGTTCAGGCGGCCGACGGCCTTGTCGTAGACCGGGAAGTGGAGGACGACGAAGCGGTAGTCCGCGTACTCGTCGATCTTCGGCCGCTGCCGCTTCGAGAGGACGTCCTCGACGTCCAGCGGGTGCCAGCCGAAGCGCTCGGCCAGCTGCGACGCCTCCTCCTGCGTCGGGCGGTCGAGGTGGATCCAGGTGAGGCCGTGGGCGTTGAGCTCAGGAAGCTCGCGCGGCGCAGGGGCGACCAGCGCCGTGTCCACGGCTGCACGAGTCCGCTTGATGCGCGGGAGGCTCGGCACGGGTACTGAGCGGGTCGTCGATCGTGGCTGCCATCGCGCCACGAATCGTAGCCTCACCGCTGGTCGGCTCGCTCCCGTTCCGACGCTACGAGCGGACGACGGCCGGCGACAGGGCGTCCTCGAGGTAGACGCGCGGCTTTCCGCTCCCGTCTCCCGGGACAACCCAGATGTCCCCCTGAAGCCCGTAGAGGATCCGTCCGTCGTCCAGCCACTCGACCTGGTCGTCGACGCTGCGCGTCTCGGCGAGCGGCGTCTCCCGCCCGCTCGCGAGCTCGAGCACGGACAACCGCCACCGCCTGTCGTGCCGTTTCTTGAACGCGATCGTGCGGCCGTCAGGCGAGAGCGACGGGCACTCGACGCCCTCGTGGATCACCCGTGCGGTGCGGGACTCGACGTCGCCCTCGACGAGGTACTGCTTGCCGGCGCTCTCCAAGGTCGCGTAGAAGCGTCGGTCATCGGGCGCGAACGTGACGCCCCAGAAGTTGAAGTCGATCGCCTTGAACGGCTTGCCGTCGCGGGTCACACGGAACGTCTCGAGGTCGGCCAGGACCGCTCCGCGCTGCATGTCGATGAGCGCCGTGTGGGTCGAGAAGCCTTGATCCTGGTACGAGTGGCCGGCGACGAACGTCGTGGTGGCGCCGTATCGGCCGCTCGGTGAGACCCGCGCGCGGCTCGCGATGCCGTCGAGGCTCGCGGTGCGGGCCGGCTGGAAGTCCCGGCCGAAGACACGCGCGCTCACGGCCGCGCCGAGGGCGCTCTGCTTGGGGATCAGGCACAAGCCGCGCTCGGCGGCGAAGTAGACGCGCTCGCACACGAGGCCGGTGAACGTCGGCCTGGCGCCCGGCCGGTCGAGCGGGGCGATCGCGACCTCGGCGTAGTGGTCGTCGCGCGCGACGTGCTGGTAGACGAGGTACGGCTTCGAGGCCGTCGCGAGGCGGATCTGCGAGCTCGCCGGCCGGACGGCCTCGGACGAGTCGTCGCTCAGGGCCGCCCACGCGACGTAGCCCGCACCGGCGGCGACCGCGACGGCCGTGACGACCGCGAAGACCAGGATCCGGGCTCTTCTAGTCAGCGGTCGCCACCTCGGGCGCCAGGCGCAGCGCGGTCGCCGCGACTGCCATCGCGACCAGCAACCCGATCGCGAAGGCCGCGATCGCGGTGTCGACGTTCTGCCATGTCCAGATCGTGCCGAAGACGATCGAGGCCAGCAAACGTCCGAGGCTCGTCGCCGTCACGAGCAGCGCCAGGCCGCTCCCGCGCAGGGCGGCGGGCAAGGTCGTGCTCGCGAGCGCCATCAGCACGCCGTCGGTCGCCGCGTAGTAGGCGCCGAGCAGCAGCAGGAAGAGCGCGATCTCGAGCGAGCCGAAGCCGGGGACGAGCAGAAGCAGGTACGCCGCCACGAGCGGCACGTAGCCCGCCAGGAACACGCGGCCCCGGCCGACGCGGTCGGCGAGGCGGCCGACCGGGATCGCCAGGAGCATGAAAACTCCCGCCGTTCCCACGAAGAGAATCGGGAGGAGACGCTGCTGGAAGTCGAGGTGCCGCTGGAGGGCGAGGAAGAGAAAGCCGTCGCTGATCGTGAACACGGCGAGTGCACCCCCGACCAGCGCGAGCGTGGCGAACTGAGGCCGACTTAGGAGCTTGAACGCGGCGCGAAGGGAGACGTGCGCAGCGTCGGCGACCGGGACGGGCCGGTTCTCGACGAAGAGGACGAGCAGCGCAAGGCCGATCAGCCCGAAGCAGAAGCTCGCGACGAAGATCGGGTCGAACTCGCCGGGGTTCAGCCAGAGGAGCCCGAAGGCGAGCAGCGGCCCGATCATCGCGCCCGCCGTGTCGAGCGCTCTGTGCACGCCGAAGGCGGTTCCGAGCGCATCCCGGTCGCTCGAGAGCGAGATCAGCGCGTCGCGCGGGGCGGTTCTGATCCCCTTGCCGGTGCGATCGAGGAAGACGATTGCGCTGAGCGCCTGGAGACTGTTGGTCGCCAGCAGGCCGAGGCGCGCGAAGGTGGAGAGCCCGTAGCCGACGATCGCTACCTCCTTGTGCCGGCGCGTGCGGTCGGCGGCGAAGCCACCGGCGACGCGAACGAGCGCCGCCGCGCCCTGCTGGAGGCCGTCCACGATCCCGAACTGCAGTGGCGAGAAGCCCAGCGTGTAGACGAGGTAGAGCGGCAGGATCGTCGTGACGATCTCCGAGGAGACGTCCGTGAAGAGGCTGACGAGGCCGAGGAGGAGGACGTTGCGGGCGACCTTCGGGCCGACCCTTCGCCCGCGCAGCCGCAGCAGCTCGCGAGGGTTGAGAACCTGATACACGGGAGCGCCACGTTACGTGGGTGAGCGGCGAGCGGCGCCCCCTATTCGGGGCATGCGCGGGGCGCTAGGCGATCACAGCGCGGCGCACTGTCCGCGCCTGGTGCCGTGCCTCACGACATTTCGCTCCTTGCCGCGCGGCCCGCTGTTAACGGGCGCAGGCACGTTTCGCCGGCACGTCAGGTTGCCGTTGAGCAGGCGGTTCCCGCCGACGAACAGCGGCGCGCTCGCGCCGGTCGCGTTGTTGCGGCTGACGGTGACGTGTCGGCTGACGATGTTCGAGCGGATGGAGAACACGCGCGGTTGCGCGGGGTGGAGCATCCGGGCGCCCGTCACCTCGAGCGAGCGGAAGAGGCGGTTGGCGCCGACCTCGACGCCCTCTGCGCCGCCGCCGCGCACGAGCACGCCGCCGCCGATGGTCAGCGACAGGAGCGAGACGTCCCCGGTGTCGAAGAGCAGGATGCTGCCGCCGATCGTGCCCCGCGAGCCGGCGATCGGCTCCCGGACGAGGGCCACCTTCTTCGCGCCGTGTGCCTCGACGTCGCCGCCGATCGAAAGCTGCGTGCCGACCAGCTCGAGCGTCGCGCCGCGGGAGACAGCGATGCCGTGGCGGGCGCGGAACGAGCTGCCCGCGGTGAGCGTGGCGTTCCGACCTACGCGGACGCGTCCCTGCACGACGGCGCCGCTTGCGTCACACGTCGCGCCCGGCGGGAGGACGAGATCGCCGGCGACCGGCCCCGTGACCGTGCCGGTGCAGAACGGCGACTTCTTCGGCGGCTTCGCGGGGTTCGGCGGCTTCGGAGGCGGCTTCGCGGCAGGCATCGCGCCGGCGCCACCCGCGAGGGCGAGCGTGCACAACGCAGCGGTTAGAGCGAGCGCGGTCCGCATCGGAACTTCTCCTTGGGGGGAAGGACGGCACGCTCATCGTGGCACGCAACGCCACTTCCGCCTAGCCGCCAAAGGGTGAACAGCATGGGGGAACCCGTGGTTCTCCCATGAGCCCCTCCTTCACGTTTCTGTGCTCGCG
>DATFQE010000112.1:0-8644 GCA_035264445.1 Gaiellaceae bacterium
TGTTCAGGGAGCTCGCCGAGGAGGCCGACATCGCCGTGATCGACGCGATGCACTACGGCATGGAGAAGCCGCCGCAGCTCGCGATGGTCAGCTGGTTTCTGCGGCTGGGGTTGCCGGCCGAGTTCGTGCCCGACGGGCCGAAGTAGTAGGCCGGACGACGGCCTCCGGCCCCTCCGCGTTGCGGCGCCCGTGAGCGCGATGACGCAGTTCCGTCTTAGCCCTGGTCACAGGTCTTTTCGTGCGAATCCGGCGAGCGCCACGACGGCCAGCAGCGCGACGTAGGCGACCACCCAGGGGAAAAGACGGTCACCGCCGGCCTGCGCCCCGCCGAAGGGCCCGAGCTGCAGCACGAAGCCGGTGAACCCCCCCGTGTCGACGGTCAGCCGGTGCAGGCCGTCCTGGTAGAGCGCCTCGAAAGGCAGGATCCACGAGGCGTCGTGCGCGAGGTTCCGGAGCGTTTCCGAGTCGAGCGCCTCGCCGATCTGGCCGAGCAACCCGGCCACGAGACCGGCGCCGAAGACCATGAACACCGCGACGCCGTTCGCAGTCGCCGACAGGAACACCGATCCGAGGAGCGAGAGGCCGGCGAGGATCGAAACCGCCACGGCGAGCTCGACGGCGGGCGCGACGAGGCGGTCCGGTTCCCAGCCGCCCTCGAGCTGGACGATCGCGACGGTCGCCCCGTAGACCGCGATGACGTAGAGCGCGCACACGGCCACGGCCCCGGCGAAGCGTGCCCCGAGGAACGTAGCGCGGCCCAACGGCCGCACGACGAGCGGCTGTAGCAGGCCGCGCTCGGCGTCGCCGCGGACGGCCGAGAGCGTCAGGAAGACGGCGAGGACCGTGCCGAGGAAGAGCGTTCCGAACATGCCGAGGCCGAGCGTCGTGGCGCCGACGAGCGTCGTGGCATCGATCCCGGCGGGCGGCGAGATGTCGTCGACCTCCTGGAACAGCTCGTTCGTGCCGAGCCAGAAGAGGCCGATGAACACGCCCGTCAACAGCAGGACGACGAGGAACATCTTCTTCCGCACGCTCTCCTTGATCGCGTAGCCGACGATCGTCATCGCCCCGTTCATGCGGCCTCCTCGCCCACGTACTCGAGGTAGACGTCCTCGAGCGTCGAGGTCAGCACCCGGACGCCGTAGACCCGCCGGCCCGAGGCGACGAGCTCCTCGACGAGGCGAGGTGCATCCTCCCGGGCGGCCGTGTCGAAGAGCCGAACGCCTTCGTCGGTCTCGATCTCGACGCCTCGCGGCCGGGCCAGCGCGGACGGCGCGCCCTCGGCGACGACGCGCCCGTCGAGCAGGATGGTGACGCGGTCGCAGACGAGCTCGATCTCGCTCAGGAGGTGCGAGTTGAGCAGCACCGCGACCCCGCGGTCCTTGAGCTGCTCGAGCAAACGGCGCACCGTGCGCCGCCCCGCCGGGTCGAGCGCGCTCGTCGGCTCGTCGAGAAAGAGCACCTTCGGCGAGCCGATCAGCGCCTGCGCGATCCCGAGCCGCTGCTGCATCCCCTTCGACATCGCCTCGACGCGCCGGTCGCGTGCGTCGCTCAGCCCGACGAGCTCGAGGAGGTCCCGGCGCTCGCGCTCGCCGCCTGCGGAACGCGCGAGCCGCTGGTGGAGCGCGAGCAGCTCGTCCGCGCTGTACCAGCCGGGGAAGCGGAAGAGCTCCGCGAGGTAGCCGAGGGCGGCCCGTGCCGCCGCCGAGCCCGCCGGGGCACCGCAGACGGTCGCCGTTCCCGAAGACGGGCGCACGAGCCCGACGGCGATCTTGACCAGCGTGGACTTGCCGGCGCCGTTCGGCCCCAGCAGGCCGACGAGCTCGCCCGCGTCCACCGCGAGGTCGACGCCGCCGAGCGCCTCGACCTTGCCGTACCGCTTCGCCAGCCCCTGTGCCGAGAAGATCATCCGCAGCTCAGGCGTCGTGGAGGCGCGCCGACCGGCCGAGGCCGCCGAGCTCCGCGATGTCGCGACGAAAGAAGAGCGCGACGGTCCAGTCGGTGACGACGCGCAGCTTCCGGGTGAAGAGGGGCAGCTGGTAGAGGTGGTAGGTCCGCGTGACGAACCAGCCCAGGAAGCCGCGCAGCGGCAGCCCGAACACGTCGGCGATACCCTTGTAGTGGCCCAGCGTCGCAACCTGCCCCAGCATGCGGTAGCGGTAGGGCCTCACGTCGCCCCTGAGGTTCCTCGCCAGCCGCCGGGCCTGGCGGAGCGCGTGCTGGCACGTCGGAGGGTCGTACTCGCCGGGCGTCGCGAGGTTGGGAACCTGCGCGTTGTCGCCGAGCGCCCAGACGTTCTCCCTGCCGTCGACCCGGAGCGTCTCGTCGACGAGGATGCGCCCCCGGTCGCCGACGGGCAGGCCGAACTGGGCCGCGACCGGGTTCCCTCGGACGCCGGCGGTCCACACCAGCGTCTTGGTCGCGATCGTCTCGCCGTCGGACAGGTGCGCCGCGTCGGCGTCGAGCGACTCGAGCGTCGTCCCCACCCTGATGTCGACGCCGAGCTTCCTCAGGTAGCGGTCGGCGTACTCGCCGAGCCGGGGCGGAATCTCCGGGAGGATCTTCGGCGCCGCGTCGACGAGCACCCAGCGGCGCGGGACGGAACGGAGGCGCGGGTAGTAGCGGAGCGCCGCCTCGACCAGGTCGCGCAGCTCAGCGAGCGCCTCGACGCCGGCGTACCCCGCGCCGACGAAGACGAACGAGAGGTGCTTCCGGGCCTCTGCCTCGTCGATGGCGGCGTCGGAGAGCTCGACCTCCCGGAGGACGTGGTTGCGAAGCTCGATCGCGTTGGGCAGGTCCTTGAAGCCGTAGGCGTGCTCGGCGAGGCCGGGGACGGGCAGGACGCGGACGACCGAGCCCAGCGCGACGACGAGCTGCTCGTACTCGACGTCGAACACGCCGACCTCCGTGTCGACGGTGACCGTGCGCGCCGACTCGTCGAGGCCGGTGACCCGTCCGAGCAGCAGGTCGGAGCGCTTGCACATCTGTCGCAGCGGCACGACCGTGTGCCGGGGCTCGAGCGTGCCCGACGCCGCCTCCGGGAGCATCGGCGTGTAGAGCATGTAGTTCTCGAGGCTGACGACGGTCGAGCCCGAGTCGAGGAGTCGTGCGACGTAGCCGCCGGCGAAGCCGCCGCCGAGGATGAGCACGCCGTCGCGGGCTTTGCGGGCGGTCGCCATCGCCCTCCTTCTACCATCGCCTTGTGTGAGGACGGTGCAGGTGTCGGTGATCGGGAGTGGGGCCGAGCACGAGGCGCGCGCGGCCGAGGTGGGCCGGCTGCTCGCCGAGCGCGGCGTGACGGTCGTCTGCGGCGGCCAGGCGGAAGTGATGGAAGCAGCCGCGCGCGGCGCCAAGGAGGCGGGCGGCGTCACGATCGGGATCCTCGGCGGCGAGACGGACGAAGGTGCGAACGAGTGGCTGGACCACGTCGTCGTCACCGGGATCGGCCACGCGCGCAACCTCGCCGTGGCCGCGAGCGGTGACGGCGTCATCGCGGTCGGCGGGAGCTGGGGCACCCTCGCCGAGATCGGGTTCGCCATGCGGCTCGGCCGGCCGACGGTGATTCTCGAGCCCGGCTGGGAGATCGACGGGGTGCCGCGCGTGCGCACGCCGCTCGAAGCCGTCGAGGCGGTTCTGGCCGACGCCCGCCGCTGACGGTTCTAAATTGACAGCACTTATCGGTGTTATTAAAACTCCCTATTCATACCAACCTGGGAGGAACCGTCACATGACTCGTCTGATCGCGTTCGTCGCCGTCGTGGCCGCGCTCTTCGGCGCGGTTGCCAGCTCGAGCTCGAGCAGCACGCACAGCACGAAGGACGTCAAGTTGACGCTGGTCGCCTACTCGACGCCCCGGGAGGCGTACGCGAAGATCATCGAGGCGTTCCAGAAGACCCCCGCCGGCCGGGACGTGAGCTTCGACCAGTCCTACGGGGGCTCGGGCGAGCAGAGCCGGGCGGTCGAGCAGGGCCTGCCCGCCGACGTGATCGCCTTCTCGCTCGCGCCCGACATCACCCGCCTGATCCCGAAGGGGCTCGTCGCGAAGGACTGGAGCAACGACGCGTACAGGGGCATGGTCACGCGGTCGGTGGTCGTCTTCGCGCTCCGCGACGGCAACCCGAAGAAGATCCGCAAGTGGAGCGACCTCACCCGCTCGGGCATCGAGGTGCTGACCCCGAACCCGTTCACATCCGGCGGAGCGCGGTGGAACGTCATGGCCGCGTACGGCGCCCAGATCCGGCTCGGCAAGACGCACAAGCAGGCCGTCTCATACCTCGAGAACCTCTTCCGCCACGTGCCGGTCCAGGACAAGAGCGCGCGTGATTCGCTCCAGACCTTCCTCGGCGGCAAGGGCGATGCGCTGCTCGCGTACGAGAACGAGGCGCTGTTCGCCCAGAAGAAAGGCCAGGCCGTGCAGTTCGTCATCCCGAAGGAGACGATCCTGATCGAGAACCCCGTCGCCGTCGTCAAGACCTCGAAGCACAAGACCGAGGCGCGCGCGTTCGTCCGCTTCCTGCGCTCACCCGAGGCGCAGCGGATCTTTGCGGAGAACGGCTACCGGCCGGTGCTCAAGAGCGTGGCGAAGCACTACAGGTTCCCGTCCCGCCCGGGGCTGTTCAGGATCGACCGCTTCGGCGGTTGGGCGAAGGTCGACAAGCGGTTCTTCGATCCGACCCGCGGGATCATGGCGGGCATCCAGCGCAAGATCGGCCAGGGCTAAGCGGCCTCGAGCTCCTGCAGCCTGCGCTCCAGGAACGCCCGCTCCCTCTCGTTCGACGTCAGCTCGAGCGCCCGTCGATATGCCTCCACGGCCTCGGTGGGCCGCTCGAGCCGGCGCAGCAGGTCGGCGCGGGTCGAATGGAGCAGGCGGTAGCGCTCGAGGCCCTCGAGGGCGTCGACGAGCTCTAGCCCGCGCGCGGGCCCGTCAGCCATCGCCACGGCAACGGCTCGGTTCAGCGCGACGATCGGCGAAGGGGAGAGAGCGGCCAGTTGGTCGTACAGGGCCGCGATCGTGTGCCAGTCCGTGTCCTTGGCCCGGGGAGCCCGGCAGTGGACGGCGGCGATCGCGGCCTGCAGTTGGTACAGGCCCGCCCCTCGGAGCCTGGCGGCGCGCTCGAGCACGCGCATGCCCTCGTCGATGCGTGCGCGGTTCCATCGCGAGCGGTCCTGCTCCTCGAGGAGGACGAGCGAGCCGTCGTTCGCGGTCCGGGCTTCGCGCCGCGCGTCGTGGAGGAGCATCAGCGCCAGCAGGCCGAGCACTTCCGCCTCGTCGGGCATGAGCACGGCGAGCAGCTTCCCGAGCCGGATCGCCTCCTCGCAGAGGTCTGCCCGCACGAGGTCGCTGCCGCCGCTGGCGGCGTAGCCCTCGTTGAAGATCAGGTAGACGACTGCGAGCACCGATCGCAGCCGGTCGGGAAGGTCCTCGTCCGGCGGGATGCGCAGCGGGATCCCGGCCTCGCGGACCTTGCGCTTCGCGCGGACGAGCCGCTGCGCGAGCGTCGGCTCGGGAACGAGGAACGCATGCGCGATCTCGGCTGTCGTGAGGCCGCCGAGCAGCCTGAGCGTCAGCGGGACGCGGACCTCCGGAGCGAGCGCCGGGTGGCAGCACGTGAAGACGAGCGCCAGGCGCCCGTCAAGCCTACGGCTCCTAGGTTCCACGTCTTCTGCCACGATTGTTTCGAGACGCTCGAGGAGCTCGCGCTTTCGTTCGAAGGTGCGCTCGCGCCGGATCCGATCGACCGCGCGGTTCTTCGCGACCGTCACGATCCAGGCTCCGGGGTTTGCGGGGACGCCGTCGCGGTCCCAGCGCTCGACGGCCAGCGCGAACGTGTCCTGGACGGCCTCCTCGGCGCGATCGAGGTCGCCGAGGGCGCGGGCCAGGACTGCGACCGCGCGCCCCCACTCCTCCCGGAAGACGGCTTCGACGGTCGCTACGACGTCGCTCCCGCGGGCACCTGCGCGATTGCGCGAACCTCCACCGAGCCGTGGTGCGACCCGGGCAGCTTCGCCGCCCACTTGATCGCGTCGTCGAGCGAGTCCGCCTCGATCAGGTAGTAGCCGCCGAGCTGCTCCTTCGTCTCCGCGAACGGGCCGTCGGTGATGAGCTGCTCGCCGTCGCGCACGCGAACGGTCGTCGCGTTGGCGGTCGGCTGGAGCCTCTCGCCGGCGACCATCGCGCCAGCCGAACGCAGCTCCTCGGTGAAGTCGCGGTAGGCCCTCATCGCGGCGACCTGCTCGCCGTCGCTGAGGCGCTCCCAGTTGTCCTCCTGCGTGTAGATCAGGAGCATGTACTGCACGGGGTCTCCCTTCGGTCGGTTACGTCAGGTAGACGAACGGGCGATCGCGGAATCGACAGCGAGCATGTTTTCCAGCAGCTCGAGCGCGCCCGCTTTGTCGAGCGGCTCGTTCAGGTTTCCGCACTTCGGGGACTGGACGCACGAGGGACAGCCGTGGTCGCACGGGCAGCCGGCGAGCAGCTTGGCCGTGTCCTCGACCCAGCTCTCGAAGACGTCGAAGCCGCGCTGGGTGATGCCGACGCCGCCCGAGTGGCCGTCGTAGACGAAGACCGTCGGGCGGCCGGTCTGGAAGTGGACGTTCGTGGAAAGGCCGCCGATGTCCCAGCGGTCGCACATCGCCCAGAGCGGCAGGATCGCGATCATCGCGTGCTCCGCCGCGTGGAGCGTCCCGAGCAGCTTCGGCATCTTCACCGACGCGCCGAGCTGGTCGTCCTCCGGCAGGTACCAGACGGCTTCCGTGTCGAAGGTGGTCTCCGGGAGGTCGAGGGCGATCAGGTCGATCGGCTCGCCGCCGCGGATCGAGCGCCGCTGGTAGGCGACGACCTGCTCCGTCACCGAGACGCGGCCGAACGAGAGCTCGAGGCCGAGCCTCCGCTCGCTGCGGAGCGTCTCCTCGATCGCCGTGTTCGTCTCCTTCTTCGCTTGTGTGTACCAGTCGCCCGAGAAGGGTTGGACGAGCGCGGCGCGCGCTTCGAGGTCGAGCTCGAGCACGTGGAACGCCTCGCCGAGGTGAAGGTACACGGCGCCCTGGTGCACGGTCGAGTACGCACGCTCGCGCTCGACGAGACCCAGCATCGACCCGCTCTCGACGTCGACGATCGTGAACGCGTCCGGGCTCGTCGACCGGAGCGGGACGCGCGCGGCCGGATAGTCGCGGCCGTTCCACACGTAGCCGCGCGGCGTCTTCTTCAGCTCGGGCAGCTCCGCCGCGCGCTCGAGCGCGGCGTCGCCGAGGATGCCGCGGTCGGCGTCGTCGAGCGGCGCCTCGAACGCGGCCGAGCGGACATGGCCATCAAGGACGCGCGGGTTGGTGTGGTCCAGGATCGCCGCCTCCACGCGGCGGTTCAGCAGCGTCTCCGGCTCGCGCATGAAGTACTGATCGAGCGCGTCCTCGCTGGCGACGAGCACGGCGAGCCCATGGTCGCGGCGGCCGGCGCGGCCCCACTGCTGGCGGAGGCTGGCGACCGTGCCCGGGAAGCCGACCGAGATGACCGCGTCGAGGAGGCCGACGTCGATCCCGAGCTCGAGAGCGTCCGTCGCAGCGACGCCCAGCAGCTCTCCCTCGACCAGCCGCCGTTCGATCTCGCGTCGCTGAGCCGGCGTGTAGCCCGCACGGTACGGCGAGAGCCGCTTCGCCAGCTCGCGGTCGCCGAGCCGCTCGACGGTGAAGCGGTGGACGAGCTCGGCCGTCTTGCGGCTCTTGCCGAAGGCGAGCGTGCGGCGCTCTCGCTCGACGAGCCCGGCCAGGAGGCGCGACGCCTCTCCCAGGGCGCTCGCCCGCTGGCCCAGCTCCTCGTCCAGGAGCGGCGGGTTCCAGAGCGCGATCGTCCGCTCGGCCCGGGGCGCGCCGTCGTCGTCGACCACCGTCGCCTCGACTCCGAGCAGCGCGCGCGCCAGCTCGCCCGGGTTCGCGATCGTCGCCGAGGCGAGCAGGAACCGCGGCTCGGCGCCGTAGACGTGCGCGAGCCGGCGCAGGCGGCGGAGCACGTTGCCGACGTGCGAGCCGAACACGCCCCGGTACACGTGCGCCTCGTCGATGACGACGAAGGCCAAATTCGACAGCACGTCGCCCCACCGGTCGTGGTGGGGCAGAACGCCCACGTGGAGCATGTCCGGGTTGGTCAGGATCAGGTTCGACCACTTGCGAATCTGCCAGCGCTGCTCGCTCGGCGTGTCGCCGTCGTAGATCGCCGAGCGCACGTTCGGGACCTTCAGCTCCGCGAGGGCGCGCGCCTGGTCCTGGGCGAGCGCCTTCGTCGGATAGAGGTAGAGGGCCCGCGTCTTCGGGTCGCACGCGAGCGCGTCGAGGACGGGGAGGTTGAAGGCGAGCGTCTTGCCGCTGGCCGTCCCGGTCGTGACGACGAAGTGCTCGCCGCGCTGTGCCGCCTCCCACGCTTCCGCCTGATGGCGGTAAACGGAGTCGAAGGGGAGCGCCGTCCGGACGTCCTCGTGCAGGCCCTCCGGGATCGGCTCGGTCCGCGCCGGCCGTGCGGGCTCGGTGCCGACGTACGCGAGCTCCTCGCCCTGGAGCAGGTCGTCCCAGGTGCCGACCGCGGTCATCGTCGCAGCCGAAGTGCGAGCATGTATGGGTAGTCGCGGTCCTCGGGCTCCTCGACGTGCTCGAACCG